>NZ_JAPVZF010000001.1:600000-792735 GCF_041432195.1 Streptococcus sp. 27098_8_23
GCTCGAACATAGGTATCAAAGAATTCTTGACCGGTTAGATTGGCAAATTTGCTACTAAAGTCAAGTAAGAAAAGAGCCTCTACTCCGTGCCACTTCATCTTGTGCTCTCGTTCCTCATGATTGACGATGTGAAGCATGAGTTCAGGTTGGTAAGGTTGTAAGGCAAGTTTTGGCGATTCTGTAAAGGTCATCACGACAACTGGCAGATAATCCTTCATCGAAGCCTTGCTGGCCACTTCAAAGAGTTTCTGATGTCCCTTGTGGATACCATCAAAATAACCTAGTACAAGGACTGTTTTCCCTGGTACTGCAATATCTTTTTCGTTCTTAATAGGTACTGTTGTAATCATGAAACTATTATATCATAGAGAAAGTCTTTTCGCTAAGAGGAAATCCCAAATGTTGTTTTTTGCACCTGAACTGACCGTAAGAGAAAATTTAGCACTTTAGTTTAAAAAAATAGCACCTCATAAGAGATGCTATCATTTGGTAACTAGTCTATTGTTTCTTCCATATCTTTTAACTTAACCGAAACAATCTTAGAAACACCTGATTCTTGCATGGTAACTCCATAGATAGAGTCCGCCGCCGCCATCGTCCCCTTACGGTGGGTTACGACGATAAACTGACTATCCTTGTCAAAGCGGTTGAGATAGTCCCCAAAGCGTTTAACATTGGCTTCGTCCAGCGCCGCCTCTACCTCGTCCAAGATGACGAAAGGAATGGTCTTAACTCGGATGATTGAGAATAGCAGAGCCAGAGCAGATAGGGCTTTTTCACCACCACTCATGAGGTTGAGAGATTGGATTTTCTTACCTGGTGGTTGAACAGAAATCTCCACACCAGCTGTTAAAAGATCGCCCTCAGTCAATATCAAGTCTGCCTGACCACCGCCAAACATCTGTCTAAAGGTCACTTTAAAGGACTCACGAATAGCCTCAAAGGTTGATTTGAAGCGCTCCTTAACCTCATCATTCATCTCTGTGATGGTCTCAAGGAGTAGGTTTTTCGCAGACAAAATATCATCTCGTTGACTATTGAGGAAGTCCAGACGGTTGTGAACTTCTTCGTACTGGTCAATAGCGTCTAAGTTGACAGGACCCAGCGAGCGAATAGCCTTCTCAAGATCTTTAACCTCTTGCTCTGCCAGATTGAGATCTTCCAGTTTATGCGCTTTTTCTAGAGCCTCAGTGTAGCTGATCTGGTACTGGTCAGTTAATTGAGCTTGTAGATAGCGCAAGTGTTCGCTGACCTTTTCCTTTTTGGCTTCAGCACGTGTCTGTTTACGAATCCACTCCTCATTCTGCTGGCGAGCCTGGTCCAAATGGCTGGCAATATCATCCAGTTGACCCTCGATATCATCTAATTCAAACTGCTTGCGAATCAGACCTTGTTGAAGATTGGCTTTCTGAGTTTTGGCCTCTTCCACCTGCTGGCTTAGCAAATCCGTATCCACTTTCTCAAGATTATCAACCTTTTCTTGGAGAAGGCGCTGAATTTCCTCTTGTTCGAGATTGAGGTTATCCAATTCCTTATCTAAGCGTTCAATATCAGTAACTTCGTACCGCTTTTGTCCTTGCAGTTCTGACTTAAGCAGGCGCGCTTGAGAAATCTGTTCCTGCAAGTTTTGATAACGTTCTTGAATAGCGTTTTTGTTAGACTTAATCTCTTCAATCTCAGCTTCCAGATTTTGCTTTTCACTGGCGATAGTAGCGAGGCGCTCTTGGCATTTTTCCCTGTCCGCTTGCCAATCTCCTTCAGATAGGCGATTTAATTCCTCTTCTTGAAGTTTCCAAAGCGTTTCCAGTTCTTCGACCTGCTGATTGGTTTGTTGATAAGCAAGATACAAACCTTGCTCCTGAATACGAGCTTGCTCACCCTGAGATTTGATAGCTTCTAATCTTTCTGCCAATACCGCCATCTCATCTTGCAAAGTCTTCAAACTCGCTTCTTCTGACCGCAAGTTAGCTTCTTCCTCAGCAATTTCTTTTTGTAATTGCTCTAGTTCTGGCTTGATGAAGATACTGTTATTTTGACGATTGGCACCCCCCGCGTAGGAACCACCTGTGCGCAATTCGGTACCATCAAGCGTCACCATGCGAACCTGATAACGAACTTGGCGAGCTGCCGTACGCGCGTGTTCTACTGTGTCAAAGATAGCCGTCGTAGCTAACAAATTCTTAAAAATGGCTTCTAGTCTCTTGTCAAACGACACCAACTCATCTGCCATTCCCAGAAAGCCTGGACTTGATGCGATAGCATCTTGATTCTGATTAGAGATTGTACGCGCCTTAATTGTCGTCAAAGGAAGGAAGGTTGCACGACCGGCTCTGTTGCGCTTGAGGAAATCAATAGCCTTAGTCGCCGCCTTCTCATCTTCTACGATGATGTGCTGACTGCTTGCTCCTAGCGCAATCTCAAGAGCTGTTTGATAATGAACATCAAAAGTCAAATGTTCACTAACCGCACCAATAATGCCACCTAGGCGGTCTTTTTCTTGGAGAACACTCTTAACACCCGCATAAAAATTGCTATGATTTCTAAGGATATTCTCTAAACTTTGGGCTCTAGCCTGCTTGTTTTTGAGACTATCCAGACGGTCAAAGAGTTGGCTCTGCTGAGCTTGGAAAGAAACTTTCTGTTCCTCTTGTTCCTTGGCACTAGCTTGGTAGTCTGCCAATAGTTTTTGAACCTGCTCCTTGGCAGTTTCAAGCTCAGCCTGTTGTTGACTGGCCTTTTCTTTAGCTGTAGCCAGTTGTTCTTTCAATTTCTCAAGTTGATCTGCTTGTTTTTGAGATAGTTGACGGCTGTTTTCCAGTTCATTCTCGATGCGGGTCAGTTGGTTTGAGACATCCGCTTCTTCTTGTAAAAGCGCCACAAAACGTTCGCGCAAGAGCTCAATCATCTGGTCAGGATCATCTGAAAAAGATAGCAATTCTGCTTCTAAACGATTGAGTTCCTTGTTATTTTCAGCTAGATTTTCCTCTAACTGTGCCAAGTTCACTTCTTTTTCAGATTTCTCTGTACTTAGAGTCTTTCTCTTATCTTCCAAAGCAGTCAAACGGGCTTGTGCTTCTTGTTGATTGAGGGCTACTTGCTCGGACTCCAGTTTTGATAGGGCTAATTTTCGTTCTAAATCACTTATCAGATTTGTCAGATCCATCAAACTTCCTTGGTCTTTGGATATTTGAGCTTGGAGATCTTGGCGTTTCTTTTTAAGAGTTTGATTTTCTTCTTCTAACTCTTCACGCTTTTGGTAATAGCTAGTCAAGAGTTCCTGAACTTGCGTTAGCTCTTCTTCTGTCAGCTCTAGTTCGGCCTTATTTTCCTTGATTTGGGCAACCAGTACATCCAAGTAAATCGCCTTACGTTGACCATCCAAGTCTAGAAACTTCCTAGCATTCTCGGCTTGTTTTGCAAGGGGCTTGATTTGATTGTCCAACTCATAGATAATGTCCTCTAAGCGGTCGAGATTGTCTTGAGTTTGTTGCAGTTTGCTTTCTGTTTCTTTTCGGCGAGTCTTGTATTTCAAAACACCCGCAGCTTCTTCAAAAATAGCACGGCGTTCCTCTGGCTTGGAATTAAAAATCTCCTCAACCTTCCCTTGGGAAATGATGGAGAAGGAATCCCGTCCCAAACCAGTATCCAAGAAGAGGTCGTGGATATCACGCAAGCGCACTTTCTTTCCGTCAATTCGATACTCGCTATCTCCACTACGATAGATATGGCGTTCTACCTTAATAACTTGCCCCGAATCCTTGATAAAACCATCTTCATTATCCAAGGTCACGACAACAGAGGCATAATTGAGCGGTTTACGACTTTCAGTCCCAGCAAAAATGACATCGGGCATCTTGCCACCACGAAGGCTCTTGACACTGGACTCCCCCAGTGCCCATCGCAGACTTTCTGTGATATTTGACTTCCCAGAACCATTTGGCCCAACGACAGCTGTCACACCTTGGTCAAAGACGACCTTTGTCTTGTCAGCAAAGGACTTGAATCCCTGAATCTCAATCTCCTTTAAATACATGAATCCAGCCCTTTCTCAACTGCATTTTTTGCGGCCTCTTGTTCTGCCAATTTTTTAGAACGTCCTTGACCTTTTCCGATACTCTTGCCCTCAACAAGAACTTCTACATCAAAAACCTTATCATGGGCAGGCCCCGTCTCAGAGGTCACCTGGTAGCGAATATCCACATCTCCATTGACCTGGAGCAACTCTTGCAGGTGTGTCTTGTAATCCTTAATCATTTCAAAGTCACCTGCTTCAACCTTGGGAATCATGACCTGATAGATGAACTCTTTTACTCTAGCAACATCCTTGTCCAAAAGCAATGCTCCCAAAAAGGCTTCAAAGGCATCTCCAAGAATGGTGTCACGATTGCGCCCACCAGACTTTTCTTCTCCTTTTCCTAGCTTGATAAACTGATCAAACTGGCAATCACGCGCAAAACCAGCCAAACTCTCCTCACGGACAATCATAGCACGGAGCTTAGACAAATCTCCCTCAGGTTTCTTAGGATATTTTTTATACAGGTATTCTGAAATCAATAATTGCAGAACAGCGTCTCCTAAAAATTCCAAGCGCTCATTGTGTGAAATTTTTAAGAGGCGGTGCTCATTGGCATAACTCGTATGAGTAAAGGCAGTTTCTAGTAGCTTTTTATCTGCAAATTCGATTGCAAAACGCTTCTTTAGTACAGTTTGTAATTCTTTCATACCAACCTCTTTCTAACTGATAACGGTCTCTTTTATTATATCAAAAAAAGCCCCCTGAGTCACTTTAAAACGAGAGTGAAGGGGATTTGAACATTTTTTAGAACAAACTTTTCATTTTTAGGGAAAAACTTGGGACGAGATAAAGAAAAAAGCCTTATTTAAGGCTTTCATAGGCTATTTACATCCACCCTGAGGGAATCGAACCCCCATCTCAAGAACCGGAATCTTACGTGATATCCATTACACTAAGGGTGGAAACTTGTCTTATTATAACAGAAATTTGCTCTAATAACAAGTTTTTTATGGGTAGACTAAGCGTCCATTAGTGGGATGCGTCCCCGTTCCAGATAGAGTTTTTCACGATAACATAATCAACGTGTTTGAGGTCAGCAACCTTGCGTCCACCTGCATAAGAGATAGCACTTTGCAAGTCCTGTTCCATCTCGGTAAGGGTGTCTTGCAAATGCCCTTTAGCAGGCAGTAAGATTCGCTTACCTTCCACATTTTTATATGCTCCCTTTTGGTATTGAGAAGCTGAACCATAGTATTCTTTGAACTGTTCCCCATCAACTTCGATTGTCTTTCCAGGGCTTTCGATATGTCCTGCAAATAGGGAACCAATCATGACCATGCTGGCACCGAAACGGATAGACTTGGCAATATCACCATGAGTACGAATGCCACCATCAGCGATGATCGGTTTGCGAGCAGCCTTAGCACACCAGCGAAGGGCTGCCAACTGCCAGCCACCTGTACCAAAACCTGTCTTGACCTTGGTAATACAAACCTTACCAGGACCGATTCCAACCTTAGTGGCATCCGCTCCAGCATTTTCCAATTCACGCACAGCTTCTGGTGTTCCTACGTTACCAGCAATGACAAAAGTATCTGGTAATTCTTTCTTGATGTGTTGGATCATAGAAATCACGCTATCCGCATGACCATGGGCAATGTCAATCGTGATATACTCAGGAGCATCAGCCTTGAGTTGGCTAACAAAATCATACTCGTAATCCTTGACACCGACTGAAATAGAAGCAATGAGCCCTTGATCGTGCATGCGTTTGATAAAAGGAATGCGCCCAGCCTCATCAAAACGATGCATAATGTAGAAGTAGCCACCTTTAGCCAGTTGTTCTGCTACGTTCTCATCCAAAATCGTCTGCATATTTGCAGGTACAACAGGTAGTTTGAAAGTGTGATTTCCAAGTGTGACGCTTGTGTCTGCTTCTGCACGGCTTTTAATGACACATTTATTTGGGATCAACTGAATATCTTCGTAATCAAAAATTGGAAATTCATTTAACATATCGCTGTCTCGTTTCTTTTGTAATGACCTACCTATGCTTACGCATCCCTACGCCTTTTTCCGACGTTTCCTTGACATATTATAAACCAAAGTACAGTTTTTGTCAAATATTTTTAATAATCAAATTATATTGTTCGGGAATTACTTATATAAATATCAAAAAAGTGAAGAGGTTAGTTTCTCCCCACTTCTTTATCAATATTCCTTTTAAAAATTTCTTCTGAACTTTCCATCATTTCACAAAATGCACTATAGGATGAGGCATTCTGAGGAATTTGGATAGACAATTTCTTCAACAAAGCTCCATAACCTGCTAGCTTTCCTATTTCACTATTTACTGACTGCTCCATACTAGGAAAAATCAATCCAGCTTTCTCAGCTTTTAAAATATAAGAATAGGAAATCAGCTGGAATAAGTCCTCGCGATTGATTCCTTTTTCAGTGAACTCCAGTTTTTTATATTTAGCATCTAGAACTATTTTTAACTCTTTACGATAAAAATCTGGAAATACTTTTCTTTCACGATTAGAAAATACTGAAATTCCGTCCGTCTTATCCTTATTTCGTGGATGTATGAAATCTTTTAGCAACAGGGTGTAAATATACTCTTCCCAGAGCCAGGAAACATCGAAAAGAATACCATGGATTTTTTGTTCCTGATCCCCTAGACCGTGCTTTTCTTGGCTTAGGATCATAAGACAAAGTTCTTGTAACTTTCTGTACTCTCTGAAATAGGCGTGTCGGATAGGTTTGATTTTATTCATTCTAATAATCTTGGCACGATCAGCTAGTTTATAAGCTGAGGTTACACGAGTAATTTCAGTTATATTTTCACGATTACTATCGAGTAGAACTCCGAAATTTTTCTGATTCTTTATGTACTCAATCGTATGCCGAATCAACTGCATGAGTGGATTATCATAGGTGAACTCCCTAGTGGTATAGGCAATATTCCCCATAAAAGGAACATTTCTTTTAAGATGGTTTCCAACATCTATCACTCCCTTTACATGACTGTCGTTATGAGAAAATCTCTGGTATTCCTTATAAAAACCTTTTCGGAGAGCGGCTTGCAGATATTTTGGAAAGAGGTAAATCAAAAGCTGATAGAGCTTATCTTCGGGAGATAGTCCAACATCCAAACTAGTCAGATTGATATTGAGAACCTTTTGTAAAAGATAATGTAAAAAATGGTCGTTACTTTTATCAGAAAAACGAGAGGAAATCGTCAATCTTTCCTGACCACACCCCAGAAAACCAATCACATTTCCAGTCTTAGTTTCCTGATTGACAGTTTCAAAAATCTTTTGGTCCTTATCCAAATCTGGAGAATGCTTCAAATCATTTGGGAAAATAAAGATACTGTCCTCTCGAGAAAGATTATCCAGTGTTCTATCAAGAAGGGCTTGACTTAGGTTGGGATATTCTGCGACAAAGTCTTCTTTAGCAATTCTATGCTGATTATCGGTTATCCGCATCATTATCACCAGTATCTTGGGGTTCTGTTTGCTCTTTATTTGTCAGATCAAATGCTTTTTTCAATGTTGCCAGAGTTTCAGACTCTTCATAAGAACCCCGTAAGTAATCTTCCAAAAGTGGTTTGAGATAATCAGACCAGAGTAATTCATAGTCAAAGTCTACATCCTTCAGCTTAAGGAAATAACTTGGACCGATATGATAATGACTGTTTAACTCCTGAACTTTTTCGATTTCATCATTCAAGTTTCTTAGACGAATTTTAGCTTCTTCGGCTTTATCACTAAGCACCTCATCAAGCATACCAAGTTGACTTTCAGCAGTAACTTCAACAAAGCGGAAACGACGACGCATAGCAAAATCAAAGGTATCTACCGAACGGTCAATATCATTCATTGTTCCGATGATGTAAACATTTTCGGGGATATAAAATTTTTCATCACTTTCATGTAGATTGGCATATTGGGTAGATACACTTCCCTTTTCACCACGATAGTCTTTATCAATTGAGAAAAAGAGTTCGCCAAAAATCTTAGAAATCTCCCCACGATTGATTTCATCAATGATGAAGACGAATTTCTTGTCTGTGTCAATTTCTGTTGGAGAAATATAATCTTTCAGACCAAATCTTTTCTTTAAAGTTTCTAGGACTTTTTTTCCTTGATTACGATAATAGGGCTGTTTCAGATATTTTTCATCTTTATAGAGTTCATAAACATAAGATTTTGTTAAGCAAGTTCCTTGGGCTTTAGTTTCATAATTGATATTAAAATTATTTCGACTATTTACTGTGAGATAGGAAAATTCTGTCAAATATTCTTTTTCATCTCTGCTATTTACATATTCAAGATAAAGATCCCAAGCTTCATCAAAATTATCTTGTCCTCCAGTTTTCTGAGCTTCTTTAGCCTTCTGACAAAACTTCTTAAAGATACCATCTTCTAGCCTAAACTCAATAGCTCCATCCCCATTTGATACTGGTCTTAAACCCTCCACAAAATCCGTATAATCATAGGAAGGGTGAAACTGTACAAATTCGATTTGGTCTTCGTTGCCACCCGTTAATTCTTTAGCAATTTCTTTAGCAAGATAAGTTTTTCCTGTACCAGGAGCACCACGGAGAATGAGGTTTTTGGATTGTAATAAGATATTACTCAAGGGATGATGAATACTATTTTGTTCAGACATTTCTTTCTCTCCTTGCTTATTATCACTGTCTATAAAATCTTTTGAATATTCAAATAAAACACTACCCAAAATTGAAGATTCTAGTTCAGGATAGGTTTTAGAAAATAGTTTACAAATCTCATGATTCTGACGATAGGGTCCTCCTTGATTACTTTGAGGAATCAACCTATTCCAAAATTCATTCTGACTATTCATATTTACTCCTAAAAAAGAATGGTTCTCAGAATAAATACAAAGTAGTTTTGTCACCACAGCAGAACGACCAATAAATTCATTTGTTGACTTTTTCATATCAAATATAGGATTGTCAAAATCGAGTTTACTACCGATTTGAATAATCTGATACAGATCTCTTTTTAGTTTATTAAAACGTTGCTCCAATTCAGATATAGGAATGATTTTATTAGCTTGATTTTTATAGCTTTGGGTATCCTCATTCCAATAAATACCAAATTTTGAAGAGCCTCCTCCTCCAATACCTAAAAATAAAGATTTGTATTTCCCCCTCTCAAGACTATAGCAAAAAGAATTACTTTTAGCACCTTTCCCAATAACATAATCATCAATAGACATGGTTAAAATTCTATCAAGTGGCCATTCTTTAAGAAATTCTTCACGTAATTGTTCATTGTAAATACTATACTTAGATGCATCTTCTCTTAATCTTATTTTATTTTCTTGGTACCAAGCATAAAAATCTTCCAAGCCAAGCTTTCTTTTATCCATCAATCTTACTCCTTTTATAATACTGTTCGAATAAAAAACTATCTATTTCCAAACATTTCATATATAGAATATCATATCTATTTAAAAAAGAAAAGAAATTCTAAAAAAAAAGTCCAGTGTTAGGAGCTTCAATGTCTCTTAACACTAGACTTCTTTTTTATCCTAATAATACTCCCCTTGACGATAATCCCATGAGTTAAAGGTATCTGACAAATGAATCATGATTTTATCAATGTCAAGCCCTTTACGGATAACGACTGGTGCTGGTGAGATTGAACGTGCTCCTCCTTGTTCTGGGATGAGTTTTCCGTCCTTATCGACCATAGAAACCATCACACCTTGCTCGTAGCGAGTTTCAATCGTTTTGTCTGGTTGGATTGAAGCAACGTAGTCATCTGCTTCGATGACAAGGTCCACTGCTCCTTCGATACGTTCTCCGATTCCTTCTACCTTACCACGGTTTCCTTTTCCAGATGGGTTGGCTGATGAGGCGTAGACCATCTTGCCTTCTTCCCAAAGTTTAGCAGCCAACTGTTCACCAGCTTTACCAAATTTGATGACAAAACAGCTAGTACCACGAACGTCTGTCATGAGTTCTTCACGACCATCCCCATAAGCTTCGAGTTTCTCAAAGGCTTCTGGTTTCCAAGGAAGGATACAACCGAGAAGAATGTCTTCGTCCCAATGTTTTTGGTAGAAGGCTTCAATTTCTGGATTGAGTTGTGCTAAAGCGCGAAGCTCATCCATGCTACCACAAAGTACAACACCTGGTTTGTTACGGTTACGTTCTTTAGCTTCAAATTTGCGTTCAAGTCCTGCCTTATCGCTCGTCATGATAATGTAACCAACTTTTGTGGGGCAAACGATACATCCGCCCTCACCTTTTAAAATGTCATATCCTTCTTGTGAAAGTGTTCCGTTCCATTGAATGTGTTTTGTCATAGTTCTATAGTTCCTTTTCTATATTTATTCTAATCCTGCCAGTAGGCTGGTCGTTGTTTTTCATAAGCAGCAATCAAGTCTTCATACTGCAAAGTAATACCGATATCATCTAAACCGTTTAAGAGCTTGTGTTTCCATTCACTATCGATTTCGAAAGTGAATTCTCCAACTGGTGAGATGATTTTTTGTTGTTCCAAGTCCACAGTTACCTGGTCAGTTGGTTTGAGCTGGGCTAGTTTCTCTCTAACCTCTCTGGGCTGAACAATAGGCAACATGCCATTATTGAGTTCATTATTGTAATGAATATCCCCAAAAGAACCTGCAATCACGACCTTAAAACCATAGTCGGCTAGAGCCCAAGCTGCGTGTTCCCTTGAAGAACCTGCCCCAAAATTATCCCCTGAAATGAGGATACTGGCTTTTCGGTATTCAGGTCGGTTAAAGACAAAGTTTGGATCCTCTGTGTAGTTATCGTCCAGATAACGCCAAGCATACATAAGGTACTTACCAAAGCCTTTCTTATCGATTAACTTGAGAAACTGCTTGGGGAGTATTTGATCGGTGTCGATGTTATCATTCATGAGAGGAACGGTCGTTCCCGTATAAACTGTAAATTTCTCCATATCCTCTCCTTACTGGGCTTCTGGCATCTGCCGAACATCTACGAAACGCCCTGCGATAGCTGCCGCAGCTGCCATGGCTGGACTGCAGAGATGGGTCTTAGCACCAAATCCTTGTCTGTCTTCAAAGTTACGGTTACTAGTTGAGGCGCAGTGAACACCATCAGGCACCTTGTCCGGATTCATCCCTAAGCACATAGAGCAACCTGGGTCTCTCCACTCAAAGCCAGCGTCTAGGAAAACCTTGTCCAATCCCAACTTCTCAGCAGCTCGTTTCACAGGACGAGAGCCTGGAACCACGATAGCCGTTAAGTTAGGAGCTATTTTCTTCCCTTTGACAAATCGAGCAGCCAATTGCAAATCGCTGAGACGAGCATTAGTACAAGACCCGATAAAGATATAACCTAGTTCAATGTCCGCTGGCTTTTGACCAGGTTCCAAGTCCATGTAATGATAAGCTCGTTCATCATTCATATCCTTAATTTCTGGAAAACTACTGTCAAAGTCAACGCCCATAGCAGGATTGGTCCCCCAGGTCACCATGGGAGCCAAGTCTGAGACATCCATCTGGATAACCTTATCGTAAACAGCATCATCATCACTGACAATTGTTTTCCAATCCGCCACAGCCTCTTCGAAATCCTCTGGAACACATTCTCGTCCTTTGAGATAATCATAGGTGGTCTGATCCGGATTCATGATCCCCATCTTAGAACCAAACTCGATGGACATATTGCAGATGGTCATTCGCTCTTCCATGGTCAGAGCATCAATCGCTTGCCCACGATATTCCACCACATAGCCTACACCACAAGCAACGCCATACTTGGCAATCAAGGCGAGAATGTAATCCTTGGAATAAACTCCTTTTTGAGCAACACCAGTGAATTCTACCAACATTTTCTTGGGTTTAACTTGCCAGAGGGTCTGGGTAGCGAAGACATGCTCGACCTCACTGGTCCCAATCCCAAAGGCGATAGCTCCGAAAGCTCCGTGAGTAGCCGTATGGCTGTCTCCACAGACGATGAATTTTCCTGGTTGGGTCCGTCCTGTTTCTGGACCTACCATATGAACAATTCCCTGCTTTTCAGAACCGTGGGCTGCGTGTTCAATCCCAAACTCCTCAACATTTTCAGCAAGCTTATCAATTTGAGCCTTGGAAATGACATCTCGAATATCATAGATATTGACAGTCGGGACATTGTGGTCAAAGGTTCCAAATGTCAAGTCTGGTCGTCTCAATCTGCGACCTGCGTCTCGTAATCCTTGAAAGGCTTGGGGACTGGTCACCTCGTGAATATAGTGCTGATCTACATACATGAGTTGGGGTTGCCCCTCTTCTCCTGTGATGACATGGCGTTCCCATAATTTATCAAAAATCGATTTTCCTGCCATCCATTACCTCCAAATAAAATATAAGGCTACTAGTGTGGTTACCATCCCAAGAAACCAAACTGTTTTAAAATACCATTTTCTAGTCTTGTGGTGAAAGGCGATTCCTGCTAAACAAGCACCAAATCCACCACAGACAAGTGCTATAGTCAAGAGAATTTTCTCTGGGATGCGCCAAGCACCTCTCCTTGCCTTGGATTTGTCAATGCCATAAATCGAGAAAACCATGACATTCCAAACCAAAAGGACTAGAGTAATTTTTTCATCTAACTTCATAACCTTGCAATAATAGCTTCCGTCATTTCCTTGGTCGAAGCCTGCCCTCCAATATCTCTCGTTAAAATTCCTACTGCCAAACTGGCTTCCACTGCATGTTCGATACGCTCCGCATCCTCATAACGTCCAAAGCTATCTCTCAACATCATGGCAACTGACAAAATCATGGAAATAGGATTGGCAATTCCTTGACCTGCAATATCAGGTGCCGAACCGTGAATGGGCTCATAGAGACTTGGGCCATTTTCAGAGTGACTAGCAGATGGCATGACTCCAAGTGTGCCAGATAGAACGCTTGATTCATCTGATAGAATATCTCCGAAAAGATTTTCCGTTACAATAACATCAAATTTAGCAGGATTGGTAATCATAAGCATAGCAGCTGAGTCCACCAACTGGTGTTCCAAGGTCACATCTGGGAAATCCTTGGCAACCTCCTCAGCTACTCTCCGCCAGAGTTTTGATGTCGCTAGAACGTTTTGCTTATCGATACTAGTAACGATTTTTCTGCGATTGCTTGCGATTTCAAAGGCTTTACGAAGGATCCGCTCCACTTCCTCATAACTGTAGTCGTTGATATCACGCGCTTTGCGCTCTTCAAGGATATGATCTCCAAAGTAAATCCCCCCTGTCAACTCACGTACCACGAAAAAGTCTACCCCAGCAATTCGTTCCGGTTTGAGAGGTGACAAATGCTTGAGACTGTCAAAAATCTTAACAGGCCGAATATTGGCATAGAGATTGAGTTCCTTACGGAGAGCCAGCAAGCCTTGTTCAGGCCGAATCGCTGCCCCATCATACTGGGGACTACCGATAGCCGCTAGGAGAATAGCATCTGCTTCTCTAGATGCCTTGAGGGTTTCATCAGGTAAGGGATGCCCCACAGCATCAATACCCGCACCTCCAAAGGGGCGTCTTTCTATCTCATAGTCAAATCCTGTTTTTGAAGCTAGAGCTTCCAGAACCGCTAAACCAGCTTCCATGATTTCTGGACCGATTCCATCCCCTGCTAGAGCTACTATTTTCTTTGTCATAGCCTTCTCCTTTACACACTAGGCATGTCTCGGTAGGAAACGCTATGCCCCATCTCACCTGCATTCTCTTTTTGAACAAAAGTATTGGCATTGATATAGGCAATAGCGGAAGCCTTCAATACATCGAAATCAAGACCTGCTGCGTTAAAGATGGTTTCTGTATCTCTGTTTTCAACAGTGACCAAGACACGAGCTTGGGCATCGATTCCATCTGTTACCGCGTCAATAGTGTAGGACACCAAGCGGACAGATTGGTTAAAGAACTTATCGATAGCGTTAAAGACCGCTTCAACAGAGCCTTGCCCTGTTGCATTAAATTCGACTTTCTCACCATCCATATTGGCTAGGGTAACAAGCGCTTCAATGTCATTATCTGCATGAGTTTGAAGTTGTAAATCATCAAAATGGAAGCCTTCTGGATTTTCAACCATGGTTCCAGCTACCAGAGCTCGAATATCTGCATCTGTGATTTCTTGTTTCTTATCAGCCAGAGCCTTGAACTTAGCAAAGAGTGGCTTGATATCCTCTTCTGTAAAATCTAGGGCCAGTTCTCTTAGTTTCTCGACAAAGGCATGGCGACCTGACAATTTTCCAAGCGGAAGGCTATTACTCTTGACACCAACCAATTCAGGTGTGATAATCTCATAAGTGAGAGGATTTTTAAGGACTCCATCTTGGTGAATGCCCGATTCATGAGAGAAGGCATTGCCACCAACGACAGCCTTATTTTTAGGAACTGGAATACCTGAGAAGCGAGAAACCATTTCAGACGTATTCATTGTTTCATCCAAAACAATATCACTAGTTGCTTGGAAGAAATCCTCACGAATCTTCAAAGCAACAGCTACTTCTTCAAGAGCAACATTACCTGCGCGTTCACCAATACCATTAATAGTTCCCTGGACACGTCCAGCACCGTGTTTAATTGCTGTCAAAGTATTTGCAGTTGCCATACCGAGATCATCGTGACAGTGAACACCAAAGACAACTTTATGATCTGATTTAATATTTTCAGTCAAGTAATCAAAGATACGTGCAAACTCTTCTGGAGTCGTAAAGCCAACTGTGTCAGGGATATTGATATAAGATGCACCTGCATCGACCGCTGTTTGAACGACTTGCAAGAGGAAATCCAACTCTGTTCTAGTCGCATCTTCAGGAGAGAATTCGACGATTTCAAACTTAGAACGTGCATAAGAAACATGTTCCTTGATAGCTTCTAAAATCTCTTCCTTGCTCTTATTGAGCTTATACTTGCGGTGAATCGGACTGGTAGCGATAAAGACATGAATTTGGGGATACTTGGCATCCTTAAGCGCCTCATAACAAGCATCAATATCAGATTTTACAGAACGAGCTAATCCTGTCACTGCTGTTTTTTTCATAGCTTTAGCGATTTCTTGAACAGCTATAAATGAATCTGGACTAGCAGCCGGAAAACCAGCTTCAATTACAGAAATTCCCCATTTCTCCAGCTGTCTTGCAATAGAAACTTTTTCCTTTATTGAGAAGTTAACACCAGGTGTTTGTTCCCCATCACGAAGGCTTGTATCAAAAAATTCAACTTTACGCATAAGATTTCCCCTTTTCCAAATGTGGTTTTAAAAAAACATCTCGCTCAGAAGCCCAAGCGAGATGTTGATTTACTCCCGCTTGGTAAGCCAAACAGGACTAATGCTTTTGCACTAGCCCGAGTACCTCAACAACAAAGCAAATTGATTAAACTTAGCTGTTTTCATGTTTGACTTTCTCCTTCGTTTGATATCTTGTTTAGTATTTTAGCATAGCTAAAAACACTTGTCAAGAAAAAATCCATTATTTTCTGAAAATTTCTTCAGTAAAGAATATTTTGCTAATTGAAAGTATTTGAAAACTCAATCGAATTTTCTTATTTTTTCACAGTCAAGTTCCAACTTTTTTCGATGAGTTCTATCACTTCTTCATCTTGCAAACTATCATCAAGTGCCAGACTAAGCCAGTAGCGTTTATTCATATGAAAGGCTGGATAAATACCCTTTTGTGAAAGCAGGTCAGCTACTTGGTCGTGTTTGAGGTTGACTGCTTCGACTAGCCCTTCTCTTCCCTTTTCCAGCTTATCCCATGGGATTCTCATCACAACAGCATACCACTTTTGATTGCCTTCATGGCGCAATACAGCTGTATCAGGAGACTTTTCCCACAGATACTCCAACTGATTACCATACTTTTCCTGAACTTGAGCCATGATACGCTTAGTCTGAGGGCAGATAAAATCCTGTACATCAAAGCAAGCCTTCCGAATCTGGTAGAGAGTCTCCAAACAAGCCTCACGGACACTTCCGACAAAACTTCCCCGCATACTTTCCATATGTACTTGAGGATAGAGATCACCAGTTTCCTGGTCAAAGACATGAAATCTCACATTATCAGGAGTGATGGAGAGTGTCATGAAAAATTCACCCTGCAAAATCTGGCAACTATAGGTCCAGACTTCCCCATTTTCCACAAAACCATAGGCATGGGCTTTTTCTTTATTAAACTGATAGGATTTAAAAATTTCAAACATAAGTGAAAACTGCTACCCAAAGCTAGCAGTTCCTTTCTATTTTTTAAAAGACAACCTTAGTTCCATGCAATTGTGTCACGCCCAACTGTTCGATAAAGGTTTGACGGTTGTCCAAATCAATCCCACCACCTGGCAAGATTTCAATTTTACCTTTAGCATGTTCCAAAATTCTGTGATAATGAGCGAAACGTTTCTCTAGCGAGTCACCAGACACACCAGCACGAGTCAAGATACGAGTGACACCAGCTTGGCTGAGCCAGTCAATGGCTTCCAACTGGTCTTCATCACTCAATTCATCAAAGGCCATGTGAAAGACAATTTCCATTCCTTTAGATGCGGCAATCAACTTCTCAAGATTAGGCTTATCTAACTTCTTATCAGCAGTTAAAGCCCCAAATACAACCCCTTGACTTCCAGCCTGAGTAGTCAAACGAATGTCTTCTAGCATGATCGCTATTTCAAGATCAGTATAGACAAAGTCGCCACCACGTGGACGAATCATAGTCATGATGGTGGTGTCGTAGTTAGCTGCCAGTTCAACCGCTGCCTTGGTCACTCCATAGCTAGGTGTTGTTCCACCCACTGCTAGATTGTCACAAAGTTCGATTCGACGAGCTCCAGCCTGCATCGCTTTTTCAAGCAAGGTCACATTTTCAGCACAAAATTCGTAAATCATTTGATTCTCCTTGATGTTTTCTTTGAATTTATTATATCATATTATTTTAAATATGCTTTCATTTTTATCAAGGCAAATAACTACTATTTTTATCTATTCTTTGTCAGGAATGACTTTAAAGAGATAGTAGGTGATAAAGACAGTCAAGGCTCCCAGACCGATTTTGACTGGCAAAAGAGGGGCAAAATAAATAGAAATCCCCATCAAGATATAGATAGATACGATGATTTTTTTCTTTCGTTCTCGCGCGATTGACTTGGTTTCCCGAAAGTCCGCTACATAAGTCTGATAAAGCTTTGTATGATAAAGCCAGTCTTCAAAACGCTTAGAAGATTTTGAAAAGCAAGCGATAGCTAACAAAAGGAAGGGCGTTGTTGGTAAAAGTGGTAGGACAACTCCAATAACAGCTAAAGCCAGTGAAATAAAGCCAATACAGAGATAAATGATACGCATAATTTCTCCTAGATAAATTACTCTTCCTCTAGTTTCGCACACAAGGGGGAAATTTGTCAAGCTTCAAGTAAAAAGAGCCTGAAATTCATTTTCAGTACTCTGCATTTTATTTAATTTTTTCCTCTTCGTAATCGCCATTACTACATACAACCTGCTTACCACCACCACGGACTTTTTTCTCCACCAGGAAGTGTCCGCATTTTGGACAGTCACGGCCAATTGGTTTGTCCCAGGAAGTAAACTCACATTCTGGGTAACGATTGCAACCATAGAAGATACGATTGCGCTTGGTTTTGCGTTCGATGATTTGTCCTTGATGACAGCTTGGACACTCGACTCCAATCTCTTTGACAATTGCTTGTGTGTGACGGCAGTCTGGGAAATTGCTACAAGCATAGAATTTACCAAAACGTCCTAGCTTAATCACCATCGGACTACCACAAACTTCACAGTCAAATCCAGCTGGCTCATCCTTGATCTGGATTTTTTCCATTTCGGATTCAGCCTTGGCTACTTCTTTAGAGAATGGTTTATAAAATTCATCAATGACACGTTGCCACTGCTCTTTTCCAACTTCGACATCATCCAGTTTTCCTTCCATCTCAGCTGTGAAGGTCACGTTTACGATATCTGGGAAGTATTCAACGATGAGTTTATTAACAATTTCCCCCAACTCTGTTGGTTCAAAACGTTTTGCTGCCAAACGAACGTAGTAACGTTTTTGGATAGTTTCAATGGTCGGAGCGTAGGTTGACGGACGTCCAACTCCATTTTCTTCCAAGGTCTTGATAAGAGTCGCTTCCGAATAGCGAGCTGGAGGTTGAGTGAAATGTTGTTCTGGCTTGCTATTGACCTGCTTGACCACATCTCCAACAGCCATATCTGGCAACATCTTGTTCTTGTCAGAGTCGTTGTAGATAGCAAGATACCCATCAAACTTAACTTGGCTTCCATTCGCCGCAAACTGAACCCCATTTTGAGATAGCTTAACAGCCATGGTATCAAAGATAGCAGCTGTCATCTGGCTAGCCACAAAACGGTTCCAGATAAGGGTATAAAGTTTGAGCTGGTCTTTGTCCAAGTACTTAGCGATGATTTCTGGTGTGTTAAAGACGCTAGATGGACGAATGGCTTCGTGGGCATCTTGAGCACCTGAGGCATTCTTGACCTTGCTACCATGCTTGGAATACTTGCTACCAAAACGGTCGTTAATGTAGCTTGCCGCTTCGTTCTGAGCCACAGGACTGATACGAGTCGAGTCTGTACGCATATAGGTAATCAAACCTTGCACACCCGATCCGATATTGATCCCTTCATAAAGCTGCTGAGCCACCATCATGGTCTTTCGAGTACGGAAATTAATTTTGTTAGCCGCATCCATTTGCATGGTTGAGGTCGTATAAGGTAGGGGCGCATTGCGTTTGCGTTCTTTCTTATCTACCTGGTCTACTGTGAAATCTTTGCTAGTCAAATGGGACAAGACTTCTTTGACTTCTTCATTAGTGGTCAATTTCATCTTTTTGCCATTCATACCATAGAAAGAAGCCTGAAATTGCTTGGTTCCCTTCTTAAAGACACCATCAATTGTCCAGTATTCTTCTGGTTGGAAGGCATTGATTTCATTTTCTCGGTCAATGATGAGCTTAAGGGCAATAGACTGCACACGCCCTGCTGATAAGCCCTTCTTGACCTTTTTCCACAAAATTGGCGAAATCGAATACCCTACCAAGCGGTCCAAGACACGACGAGCTTGTTGGGCGTCGACCAAGTCCATGTCAATCTTACGAGGCTCTTTAAAGGCATTTTTTACTGCGTCCTTGGTGATTTCATTAAAGACTACACGGTTGGCATCATTCTCATCCAAGTTGAGAATGTGAGCCAAATGCCAGGAAATTGCTTCTCCTTCACGGTCCGGGTCACTCGCCAGAAAGACTTTATTGGCCTTTTTGGCTTCTTTTTTCAGATCATTGATGAGAGGGCCTTTGCCTCGGATATTGATATACTGCGGTTCATAGTTATTTTCAATGTCGACTGACATACTGGATTTCTTCAAATCACGGATATGTCCGACACTGGCTAAAACCTTATAATTTCTGCCTAGATATTTCTCAATCGTTTTCGCCTTAGCAGGCGACTCCACGATGACTAGATTTTTTTTAACTGTTGATTTTTTCTTCTTTGTTGCCGTAGCCACACTATCACACCTTTTCAAAGTAATAAACTTTATAAAGTGTAAACCATTTTTCTATAGCTGTCAAGACCTAAGTCCTATATATAGAAGAAAAGTTTATCTGAGGAAACAAATTTCTCCTTAAAATTCAAACTCAGCCAACACATCTTGACCACTGCTAATCAACTTTGCTCCCTCTTGGATCAGGTGGTGACAGCCATCTGAATGGCCATCTAAAATGTTTCCTGGAATGGCAAAAATATCACGCCCTTCCTCCATAGCTCGCTCACAGGTGATGAGACTACCAGAACGCATCCTTGCCTCTGCTACAATCACACCACGGCAAAGGCCAGCAATGATGCGATTACGAGCTGGAAAGTGAAATTTCAAGGGCTCGTCACCAGGTCCATACTCGCTAAGTACCAAATGGTGATTGCCAATGTGTTCCTGCAAACGTTTATTGGCTCGGGGATAAAAAACATCCAATCCTGTTCCAATCACTGCAATTGTTCTTCCTCCATTCTGGAGTGCAGCCATATGGGCAGCCGTATCAATCCCTTTGGCCAAACCACTGACCACGATTAACTCGTTTTCCAAACCTTGAATGACTTTCTGGACCGACTTTGCTCCCTGACTAGAACATGAACGACTCCCTACAACAGCAACCTTTGGAAATTTCAACAGGTCTAGATTTCCTTTATAAAACAAGAGCGCTGGAGCATCATAAATCTCACTCAGATCCCAAGGATAACAGTCATCAAGAATCGAGAAGGATGGAAATTTTTGGAACTCCTTCTCCAACTGAGCATCATCTATCTGGAAATAGCGTTCCATAAAGACAGCAGGATTACGGCATCCAGATATTTCTGCAATATCACCTAGTAAGAGCTCCTGATCTACAGTCTCGTCGTATTCAAGAACAGTTAAAATTTGTTGATTGGTCAGCCCAGCTTTTCTCAATTTATAAATCTCATAGTTTGTAATCTTCATATACAACTCCATTTCTTTTTCTACTCATCTATCTATTCGTAAAAAAAATAAAAAGAAGACCAAGAATCTTCTTTTTTTCATTTATTCAGATTTAGTAGTTGACCAGCTACTTTCAACCATCGGTAAGATTGTTTTTAAAGTTTCCCCATCCCCTTCAAGTGAAACATAGCGGATTTTACCATCATTTGATCGGAAAACCCAGGTAACGAGGTATTTCCCTGACTTAGCAATTGCATTGACAACATAGGCTTCATAGCCTCCAATGGTCGATTTGGAGCCCCAAACCTTACTGAAATCAGAGCTTTGTTCCTTGGAAGTTAAAATACTAGATGAGACAGTCACAACATCCAGTTTAGCATACTCTTCTTCGCTGATATTAAACTGCTCAGCCTTAAAGGTATTCAGCGTAACAATGTTGATATCTGTTCCATCACTATACTGTATATCATTTCCACCTTCTACTTCATGGAATCGAACCCATGATTTGGGTACCTTGACAAAACCATACTCATTCGAGCCGATGATTTGCGTCTCTTCCTTTTTCGCTTCAGAAACAGCAGAACTAGAACTACTTGTTTCCTGACTGCTAGAAGAACTAACAACTGCAGTCGAACTTTCTTCGGTTGCTGTTTGCGAATTATTGGAGCATGAAGCTAGAAAAACACTAGCAGTAACTACAGTACCTAAAATTAATAATTTTTTCATCCTACCACCTTTCCATCTGCATTATAAGAAAAATAAGGACTTCTGTCAAATTCTAACCTAATCTATTCTGTTAGCTTCCGATTTTATCACTCTCATTTAAAGCAAAAACTCTTGAAAAATCTTCAAGAGTTTTATTTTATAATTCTATTCTTCATCCATGCTCAAGACGCTGAGGAAGGCTTCTTGTGGGACTTCTACTGATCCGATAGCTTTCATGCGTTTCTTACCAGCTTTTTGTTTTTCAAGAAGTTTACGCTTACGAGAAACGTCACCACCATAACACTTGGCAAGTACGTTTTTACGAAGGGCCTTGATATCCGTACGAGCCACAATTTTGTGTCCAATAGCTGCTTGAATCGGCACTTCAAATTGTTGGCGAGGGATGATTTTCTTGAGCTTATCAACGATGAGTTTCCCACGTTCGTAGGCAAAGTCCTTGTGAACGATAAAGCTAAGGGCATCGACCTTATCACCATTGAGAAGGATGTCCATTTTGACCAGCTTAGATGGACGGTACTCTGACAATTCATAGTCAAAGCTTGCATAACCACGTGTCGAAGACTTGAGCTTATCAAAAAAGTCAAAGACGATTTCAGCAAGTGGAATTTGATAGATAACATTGACACGATTGTCATCAATATAGTCCATGGTCACAAAGTCCCCACGTTTGCGTTGAGCTAATTCCATAACTGCTCCGACAAACTCCTGCGGTACCATGATTTGCGCCTTGACATAAGGTTCTTCAATGGTCGCGATCTTAGTCGGATCTGGAAATTCAGAGGGGTTAGACACATCCATAGACTCACCGTCAGTTTGGTTAACCTTATAGATAACAGACGGAGCTGTCATGATGAGGTCAATATTGAACTCGCGCTCTAAACGCTCTTGGATAACATCCATATGGAGAAGTCCAAGGAATCCACAACGGAAACCAAATCCAAGGGCCTGAGATGTTTCTGGTTCAAACTGCAGGCTGGCATCGTTGAGCTGCAATTTTTCAAGGGCTTCACGAAGGTCATTGTACTTGTTTGATTCGATTGGATAAAGACCCGCAAAGACCATAGGATTCATCTGCTTGTATCCATCTAGCGGTTCTGCCGCTGGATTGCTTGCTAGAGTAACTGTATCACCCACGCGCGTATCTTGAACCGTCTTGATAGAAGCCGCAATATAACCAACGTCACCAGTCGCAAGAAAATCACGACCAACTGCTTTCGGCGTGAAAATACCGACCTCCGTCACATCAAAGATCTTGCCATTGCTCATGAGCTGAATCTTATCGCCAGGTTTAACCACTCCGTCCATAACACGCACTTGCAGGATAACCCCACGATAAGCATCATAAACTGAGTCAAAAATTAAGGCTTTTAATGGAGCTGAAACATCACCAGTTGGAGCTGGCACTTTTTCAACGATCTGCTCAAGAATCTCTTCAATACCAATACCAGCTTTGGCTGAAGCCAGGACCGCTTCGCTGGCATCTAGTCCAATGACATCCTCAATCTCTGTACGCACACGCTCTGGATCAGCTGCTGGTAGATCAATCTTGTTAATGACGGGCAAGATTTCCAAATCATTATCCAATGCTAGATAAACGTTGGCAAGTGTTTGTGCTTCAATCCCTTGGGCCGCATCAACCACCAAAATTGCTCCTTCACAGGCTGCTAGTGAACGCGACACTTCATAGGTAAAGTCCACGTGCCCAGGTGTGTCAATCAAGTGGAAAATATAGGTCTCACCATCTTTCGCAGTGTAATTAAGCTCAATGGCATTGAGTTTAATGGTAATCCCACGTTCACGCTCAAGATCCATACTATCCAGAAGTTGGGCTTGCATTTCACGACTAGAAACCGTCTCCGTCTTTTCCAAAATGCGGTCTGCTAGCGTTGATTTCCCATGGTCAATATGGGCGATAATAGAGAAGTTTCGAATCTTCTCCTGTCGTTTTTTTAATTCTTCTAAGTTCATGATGCTCTTCCTTTCAGGGTATCTATTAATTATAAATTGTTTTTAACATTTTGACAAGACCATACCCTGCTAGGAGTACTAATCTTCGGCAATAAAGCCATCATTTTCGATAAAGTGGTGTTCGGTCATTCCTTGGTCTGTAAAGATGATTCCATGAAGGACACCACCATAGACAGCTCCTCCATCCATACCAATCTTGCCATCCTCTGTTATCCAAAGCTCAGCTGTACCTCGGTCTTGCTTGAGCAAACCATAAACCGGTGTATGCCCAAAGACAATCGTTTTTCCAGTATGATTTTCAGCTTCGTGGAATGGTTTTCTGAGCCAGACTTTCTTGTAATCTGTTGTTTCATGCCACTCATCCAAAGTTAAATCAATACCTGCGTGAACAAAGATATATTTGTCTGTCTCTACTACAAATGGCATTTGACGAATAAATTCGACCAAGTCTGCCGCTTCAGTCGCAACACGCTTGGCATCTTCTACGCCATCAACTGGTGCATCCAAGGGACGACCTAAAATAGAGTTAATAGTTGTATCTCCACCATTGCGACGATAATGGTCATAGCTTTCTTCTGGGTCATCGAGCCAAGTCAGAAACATATACTCGTGGTTTCCTGATAGACAGATAGCTCCTTGATTGTCGACCAAGTCTTTGACCATTTCTAGAACACGGCGACTGTCTTCACCACGGTCAATCAAATCCCCTAGAAAGAGCAACTGGGTGTGACCATCCCATGTTTTGAGAAGGTCTTCCAGCATACCTGCTTTTCCGTGAACATCTCCAATTACATAATAGTCTGTCATTTATTTCTCCCTCGTTTGCAATAATTCTCTAGCTTGGGTAAGGGCCGCCTCTGTTACATTTTGCCCAGCCAACATTTTAGCAACTTCCTCTACTCGTTCTTCTAAAGTCAAGAGACGAACTGTCGACACCGTTGAGTGCTCATCGCTAATCTTCTCAATAAAGAATTGATAATCCGCGATGGCAATCACTTGTGGAAGGTGAGAGATAGCAAGAACCTGACCATGCTGGCCAATCTTATGAATTTTTTGAGCAATGGCCTGGGCTACACGACCTGAAACTCCCGTATCCACCTCATCAAAGACAATACTGGTCTTGCCTTCCTTACGAGAAAAGGCTGACTTGATAGCCAACATAAGGCGGGATAATTCCCCACCAGATGCAACTTTGACCAAAGGCTTAAAGTCTTCACCTGGGTTGGTGGAAATGTAAAACTCGACCGTTTCATTCCCCTCACGACTAAATTTGCCCTTGCTAAAGCGAACTTGAAATTGAGCCTTCTCCATATAAAGATCTTGCAACTCTTGTTTTATCTCAGCTTCTAGCTGCTGGGCCAAGTCATGGCGAGCTGATGCAAGCTGCCCTGCCAAATCAACAAGATTAACTTCCAATTTCTTGAGCTCTGCTTCCATATCTTCGGAAGAAAGGTTATTTCCAGTCAAGAGATTGTACTCATCCGTAATCTTGGCAAAATAAAGCAAAACGTCGTCCACAGTTCCACCATACTTGCGAGTAATAGTATTCAGAAGATCTAAGCGATTCTCAACCTGCATGAGGCGATTGCCATCAAAATCCAAGTCATCAATAATATCTTCCAAACGCTTGGTAATATCTTCTAAAACATAGTAGGTTTCTGATAGAGAACTTGAAATTTCACGGTATTCAGGGTCATACTCTTCGACACTTTCCATGTCATTCATGGCTGAACGGACATTAGCAAGACTGGAGAATTCCTCATTGTCTAACATGCTATAGGCATTGGTTAGCGTATCCGCAATATTTTTATGATTGAGGAGTTTATCTCGTTCTTGGTTGAGAACCAAGTCTTCACCAGCCTGCAAGTTTGCAGCCTCAATCTCTGCCATTTGAAATTCCAACATCTCAATACGAGCCTTGTGTTCCTGTTGGTTTTTCTTGACTTCCAAAACCTGCTTACGCATTTTGCGATAGGCATCAAAGCTCGTCTGATAGGTCTCCTTCAAGTCCAAGAAAGCAGCATCACCAAACTCATCCAACATCTGGATGTGCAGTTGAGGACGCATTAACTCCTCTTGGTCATGCTGACCATGGATATCCACAAGGTGTTGCCCAATAGCACGCAAGACAGAAAGATTGACCATCTGACCATTCACACGACTAACACTACGACCATTTTGCAAAATTTCCCGGCGGATGATAATCTCATCACCCAATTCTAAACCTTGCTCTTCAAAAAGTTCCTGTAAAAGGCGACTATTTTCAACCGAAAAAAGCCCCTCAATCTCTGCCTTTGGCGCACCATGACGAATAACGTCTGTCGTTGCACGAGCCCCCAACATGAGATTCATAGCGTCGATAATGATAGACTTTCCAGCACCCGTTTCCCCGGTTAAAACAGTCATACCCTTTTCAAAATTGAGCGAAATCGCCTCAATAATGGCAAAGTTTTTTATCGAAATTTCAAGTAACATACTGACCTACCATTTTTTGACTTGTTCAACAATTTCTTCAGCTGCCTCTGCTGTTCTAGCTACAATTAAGATAGAATCATCATCAGCTAGACAGCTAAAAATCTGTTCAGAAAATGCTTCAACCAACTGACTCTTCACAAAAATAGTATTTCCAGGAATGACAGCAAGGTTAATCATATTTCCCATTAACTCAGAACTCACAATATTGTCCTCAGCCAATTGCAAACTCTTGACGATTGATTTTGGCAACTCATAGATATAGGTGTTGTTCTTCAAAGGAATTTTAACAATCCCAAGCTCTTTGATGTCCCTTGAGACAGTGGCTTGAGTAGCAGAAATACCTGCTTCCTTCAAATGCTCAACAATTTCTTCCTGAGTCCCGATTTGATAATCCGTAACAAATCTTCTAATTTTTTCAAGTCTCTCTTTTTTATTCATCTTTAAATTCTCTATGTGCTCTCTCTACAACTTTTTCTATTTCAGGGGCAACTTGGTTACTTGCTCCCTCTTCCTTTTTCAAATATACCAGAAATTCGATGTTTCCATGTCCACCTTGGATTGGTGAATAGTCTAATCCAAGCACTGAAAAACCTTGTTCAACTGCCATAGCAGTGACAGATTCAAGGACAGTTTGATGAACCTTAGCATCTCGAATGATTCCATTTTTCCCAATCTGCTCACGACCTGCTTCAAACTGGGGTTTGACAAGTGCCACCACCTGACCTTGATCAGCCAAGACACGATGCAAAGCAGGCAAAATCAGACTGAGGGAAATGAAACTCACATCAATACTGGCAAAGCTTGGTTCCTGCTCAAAATCAGTCTTTTCAGCATAGCGGAAATTAAACTGCTCCATGCTAACAACCCGAGAATCTTGGCGCAGTTTCCATGCTAACTGATTGGTACCGACATCGACTGCAAAGACTAACTCAGCACCATTTTGCAACATGACATCAGTAAATCCTCCAGTGGAAGCCCCAATATCAATCGTGGTTGCTCCCTCGACTGACAAATCAAAGACCTCCAAGGCCTTCTCTAGTTTTAGACCACCTCGACTGACATACTTGAGTTTTTCACCCTTGAGTTTTAGTTCAGTATCATCTGGGATTTTTTCTCCTGGTTTATCAAAGCGTTCTCCATTAAGGACTGCTACGACTAGTCCAGCCATGACACCGCGCTTGGCCTGTTCTCGCGTTTCAAACAAGCCCTGTTTATAAGCTAGTACATCCACTCTTTCCTTAGCCATTGATTCTCAAACTTTCTACTACTTTCACAATCGATTCTGTTTCAAAGGGAACCTGCTGGGCAATTTCTTCTAATTTAGCCTCGGCTTGATCCAGAGTTTCGTTACAAAAGGCAATAGCCTCTTCCAAGCCCAACAAGGCAGGATAGGTTGATTTTTCAGCTTGTAAATCCTTTTGTGGAGTCTTGCCGATTTCCTCAAAACTAGCTGTCACATCCAGCACATCATCTCGAACTTGAAAGGCCAGCCCAATCAATTCACCAACCGTTTTCAGTTTTGCTTGGATTTCTGGCGCTAATTCTGCTATGATAGCAGCGGCTTGGAAAGGATAGGCTAGTAATTTTCCAGTTTTATTGGCATGAATGGTCTGGAGTTCTTCCAAGGACAAATGCTGGTGTTCGCCTTCCATATCTAAAACCTGACCTGCTACCATGCCTAGACTTCCTGAAGCAAGGGATAAGTTGGCAATCAGATCCACCTTGATCTGACTTGGCAAATCTGCCTGCGCTATCAAGGCATAGGGATCTAGGAACAAGGCATCACCTGCCAATATTGCCATCGCTTCGCCAAATTTCTTGTGATTAGTCAAGCGTCCCCGACGATAATCGTCGTCATCCATAGCTGGAAGGTCATCGTGAATCAAGCTCCCTGTATGAATCATTTCCAAAGCCGCAGCCACCTGGGCATGAGCTGGTCTAATAGCGACTTGCAAGGCTTCCAGAACTTCTAGCAAGAGAAAAGGCCGAATACGCTTGCCACCAGCATGAATGGAATAGAGAACGGACTCTCGCAAACTAGAAGCAAACTGCTGGTCTCCATAAAAATCTTCCAAAGCCGACTCCACAAGAGCTAATTTTTCTTGCTTCTTCATTCAAAATCACTTTCTGTTCCGTCTTCTTGCATGACCTTGACCAAGGTCTTTTCAGCCTTGTCCAGCGTCGCTTGGAGCTCTTTTGACAAGACCATGCCCTTTTGAAAGGCAGCAATCGCATCTTCTAGAGCGATTTCACCATTTTCCAAACTTTGGACAATGGTTTCCAGTTCTGCTAGATTTTCCTCAAATTTCTTTTGTTTTGACATCTTTAACCTCTAATTCTACTTGACCATCTCGCATCAAAAGCGTTACTTGATCTTTTTTCTTCAAACTCTCAACCGAATCGACTACTGACTCTTCTTTTTTGACAATAGCATAACCACGCGCCACGATTCGACTGGTATCCAACATCAGAAGTGCTTCCGAAAGTCGCTTGACCTCCGCAACCTTGGCATCATAAACCAGCGCCATTTGGCTACGTAGGAGCTTGTCCAACTGACCTAACCGGTCTTGATAGCGTTGGATTTTGGTAACAGGTGATAATTGCACCAATTGGTGTGTCCTTGCTTGGACTAGTTGGTTGCTGTCAGAAATCCGTGTTCGCAAACTTTGTTTTAAGCGCAGTTGCAGCTGATCCAACCGTTGCAAATAACCATCATACAAGCGCTCTGGCTGTCTAAAGATGACTGACTGACTGCATTTTTTCAAAGATTCTTGTTTCTTAGATAGGACATTTCGGACTGCCGTAGCCATCCGTTTTTCCTGATTTTGCAAATGAGCCAATACATCCAACTTGGTCACAGGTGTTGCTAGTTCAGCTGCAGCCGTTGGGGTCGCAGCACGACGATCGGCCACAAAGTCTGCCAAGGTCACATCCGTCTCATGCCCCACACTCGAGATAACTGGCAAACGAGATTCAAAAATAGCTCGTACCACGATTTCTTCGTTAAAAGCCCAGAGATCCTCAATGGAACCCCCACCACGACCAATGATGAGAACATCTAGGTCCTCACGCTGATTAGCACGCGCAATATTTCGAGCAATTTCCTCCGCGGCTCCATCACCTTGTACCTTAGTCGGATAGAGAAGGATATCAACACCAGGGAAACGTCTGCTGACGGTCGTGATAATATCTCGAATAACAGCTCCACTGCGACTGGTTACCACACCGATTCGCTTAGTAAACTGGGGAATAGGTTGCTTGAATCTCTCTTGAAACAGGCCTTCTTCTGTTAATTTTTTCTTGAGTTGTTCAAACTGAATCGCAAGCGCTCCAACTCCATCAGGTTCAGCCTTCTCAATGATGATAGAGTAGCTCCCACTCGGTTCATAAACCTGAACACGCCCAATCACATTGATCTTCATCCCTTCTTCCAGGTCGAAACCTAATTTTTGATAAATCCCAGACCAGATGGTCGCTTGAATGACTGCATGGTCGTCTTTTAGAGAGAAATATTGGTGAGTAGGTCGTTTACGAAAGTTGGAAACTTGACCAGTTAAATAGACCCGTTCCAAGTAAGGGTCTTTATCGAATTTCATTTTCAGATACTTGGTCAAAGTTGTTACCGATAAATACTTTTCCATCTCCACCTACTATTCATTTTCTTGCTTTTCCATGGGTATTATTATACCAAAAACATGCTTAAAAATCACCTTTTTCCTACTGAAACTAAAGGAAAAATAGAAAAAGGAGGCATTGCCTCCTCATCTGATTATTTACTGTTTCGCGCTTCTTCCAAAATCTTTGCAATCTTAGTGGTCAAAAGGTCGATAGCAACGGTATTGCTGACTCCCTCAGGAATGACGATATCGGCATAACGCTTGGTCGGCTCAATGAACTGGTGGTACATGGGTTTGACCACACCCAAATACTGATCAATAACGCTATCCAGACTACGGCCACGCTCCTCCATATCACGCTTGATACGACGAATAATGCGCACATCATCATCTGTATCCACAAAAATCTTGATATCCATCAAATCTCGCAGACGCTTGTCCTCCAAGACCAAAATCCCCTCAACGATAAAGACATCCTGAGGCTCCTGACGATAGGTCTTGCTACTCCGTGTATGTTCTGTATAGTCATAAGTCGGGATGTCCACCGGGCGCCCTGCCAACAATTCCTTAATCTGCTCGATCATCAAGTCTGTATCAAAGGCAAATGGATGGTCGTAGTTGGTTTTGACACGCTCTTCAAAGGTCAAGTGAGACTGATCCTTGTAGTACGAATCATGCTCAATCATGGAAATCTTTTCATCAGGAAAGTGAGATAAAATGGCTCTTGAAACACTGGTTTTACCACCACCAGAACCACCTGTCACTCCGATAATGATTGGTCTATTTTGCATGCTATCCTCCGTTTTTTTATCCGTCGTCTATTCTATCATATTTTTTACAAAATTTATAGTCTGATTTGGATAGTCTAGGGGAAACAAATCCATCCCCACACTCCAGTTAAACTAGCCAAAAACTTTCCTTGGCTTGTAAAGATTGTCCCTTTTTTCTAGAATAGCTAGCAATGTACCTCCTTCAAAGGCAGCCAATTCTTTGTCTGTTTGGTCTAGCTCGATAAAACGACCAAAGCGCACTTCTGTAGCTTGTTCTGGAGTTAGGAAAACTTTGACAAGGTCACCTATTCCAATCTCTAGAGGATGGAGAAAGTCCAGTTGACCAGCCTCCACTTTTGCAGCAATTTCATTCAAAGTCAAGGCATCTTCTAACTGTAAACCTGCTGCACTCGTCCGAGTCAAATGGGACATATGGGCCGCATAACCCAGCTTCTCTCCCAAATCAACTGACAAAGTACGGATATAAGTCCCCTTACTACATTTCACACGAAATGTAAAACGTGCAAGGTGATCCTCATAAGAAATCGGACTTGTTCGTTCAAATTGATAAATGGTCACCTGACGTTCTGGACGCTCCACTTCCTGACCAGCACGCGCATACTCATAGAGCTTGCGACCATTGACCTTGACAGCCGAGTACATAGGTGGAATCTGAGTAATAGTCCCAGTCAGACTAGCAATCGCTTCATCGACAATGGTTTCATCAAAGGGCGACAAAACAGGGGTCTCCGTGACCACTTCTCCACTTGCATCCTCGGTCGTCGTTGAATAACCAAGAGTGATCTCCCCCTCATAGACCTTACCCTCATCCTGCATAAATTCGACCATGCGGGTCGCCTTGCCAACCGCAATGGGCAAAACACCCACCACATCTGGATCCAAGGTCCCACCATGACCAATTTTCTTGGTTCCCAAAATCTTGCGTAGCTTAAAAACCGCGTCATGCGAGGTCATCCCCGCTTCTTTTTTTAAGTTGATAATACCGTTCATGTGTTGCTTTCTAGTTTACTTTTTACTTCTATTCCTCATTGTTTAAATCAATTTTTTTAATATCATATAAATCCTCAGAGTAAAATGGTTTACCCGACTCAATTGGTAAAATATATTCAAAATTATCATCCTTTTCAAGTTGCTTATATTTTCCATTAACAACCAAAAAGTAGTCAGCATTTATGTTGTAATATCCATCTGGAAAGCTTGAAAAATCAATATCTCCTAGTTCCAATAGGTTGCTTTTGCTAAGTGTTAAATGCAAGCAAAGTGCTCCCTCCTTCATAAAGTCTTTAACAGAAAGAGTCGCATATCCTCTAAAAGCTTGTTTTTCTTTACTGAATGAATTTTGATTTTGAAGAGCCTTTTCTTTTATTAAAGGAGTTATCCTATATGAATTTGATATTTTAAAACCAGGGCTAGCTAATGGCTGTTCTTTATCATCAATAACTACTAAATCATATCCTTTCTTTTGTATTGCACTTTCTACAGCTGATTTAAAATCATTCAGAACTGTCTGTGCCTCTTGGCTCGATGCAGAAAGCCTCAAGAATTCTTTAAAACCATAATTCTCATTAATGAAACTGACCTGTGTTAATTTTTGACGAATGTACTTAGCACCTACTTGGATAGTCATTCCATTATCCGATACTTCAAAAATACTAATATCTGAAACGTTACTATCTATTTCTACGCTTTTAAGAGCAACATCATAATTCATTCCCCTAGAAGAATAAAACTCTTTTAATTGTTGAACTTTAGCATTATTTCTAAAGTGGATTTGAATTCTACTTCCTACAAATGGAGAAAAAATACCAATCAAAAATAGAATAAGTAACTTACGACTTAATTTTGGATAATAGTTTTCCTTTTGATAAATCCAATCTAAATACGGAAATAAAAATAATGAAAAAATGAAACTCCAAAGGTCAATATCTTTTATAAAGTCAAAGGAAACGATTATTTTAAATCTTAGCAAAAACATCAGAAAAATTGCTAAAAAAATATTTCCAAGCAATAGAAAAGCAATGATGCGTTTCGATTCATTTTTTGCTTTTCGCACATAAGATATCCCCACCAGAAGATTAGCCAAAAAACTAATTCCATAACCGATTATAGTTGGAATAAATCCAAAAATAGCAAAGATTAAATTATATCTTGAGTCAGTATCGCCTACACCTTCAATATTTAAAAGACCATATAGAAGATTAAGAAAAAATACAACTAGTGGCAAATATGCAATATAGATATCCGATAATTTCAAAGTTTTTTTCATAGGAACTCCTGTTTTTAAGGTAATCTTATTCCCCCTTCAAGGCATCAAACTTTGCTTTCATAGTTGGATTTTTGCGGGTCAATTTTTTAACCGAAACATCTTCCAACTTATTGTTTGCAAGACGGAGTTGATTTTCTGATGTTGTTAGGAATTTCTTTACCTCTTCCATGCGTTTGATGGCTTTGTCGATTTCATCAATTGCTTTACCAAAGTTGGTCGAAGCAGAGTTGTAGTTCTTGGCAAAGGCTAGTTTAAAGGCATCCAAATCTTCCTCAAAATGTGTAATATCGATATTTTGCTCTCGAACCAAGGCCAATTCTTGTTTGTATTTTAGGGAATTAAGCGCCGCATTTCGCAAGAGACCAATCAACTGGATAAAAAACTGAGGACGAACCACATACATCTTTTCATACTCGTGGCTGACATCAACAATCCCTGTATTAAAGTAGTCGTTATCTGCTTCTAGCATGGTCACCAGAACCGCATATTCGCAGTTTTTCTCCCGACGGTCCTTGTCCAATTCCTTGTAGAAGTCCGCATTCTTGTGCTTCTTCTCTGTGCCGTCCGCTTCATTTTTCATTTCAAACATGATGGAAATAATTTCCACTCCATTTTCATCACATTCACGGAAGATAAAGTCTCCCTTAGAGCCTCGCGCAGAGAGCTTGTTATCCTTCTCAAAGTAGGCATTTGGAAAGGCAAAACTACGGACTTTGTTAAACTCACTCTCTGCATAGTGTTCTAGACTTTCCCCGATAGCTTTTGTAGATTGTTGAGCCTTGAAATTCTTGTAAAATTCTACCTGTTCACTGGCCGCCTTGAGCTGGGCTTCATAGTTTTGTTTAACAGAAGCCAAAGACAACTCATTTTCCTTTTCTTGCAAGAGGAGCTGATTTTTAACTTGATCCCGTTCTTTTTCTAGGTCAGAAAGAGTCTTTTGTAGCTGATTTTCATGTTCCAAGCGCAGGGTAGCCAATTGGTTTTCCAAGGTCTGTACTTCCTTATCCTTTGCCAATAAAGCCTCATGACTTGTTTGTTCAACCTCTTTCCTAGCCAGCTCTTTCTCTGTATCAAAGTTTTGGATTTGACTCTGTAATTGCGCAATTTCTTGGTCTTTTTGAGCTAGTTTAGACTGTTGCTCATTCATAGCCTTCTGCTCAGCTAGGGCAAGCTCTTGCTTCATGCGATCGTGTAATTCCTTATCAAACTCAGCTGTTCTCACTTGAGATAAAAGTTCAGCATACTGGCTCTCATTTACTGTAAAGACTTCCCCACAGTTGGGGCATTTGATTTCGTTCATAACTTTCCTCTTTCTAGACTTCTGTAACCATTATATCATGCCTGAGGGAAAATCAAAAACAGTGAGTCGAAACCCACTGTTTATATCTTTTACTTTAAATTTTTTCCAAGGCTAAGCGCAAATCTTCAATCAAATCCTCTACATTTTCAAGACCGATCGACAAGCGGATTTGGTTGGGTGTGATACCAGCTGCTTCTAGATCTTTTTCTGACAACTGACCGTGAGTGGTTGTCGCAGGATGGACCACAAGGGATTTGGCATCTGCTACGTTTGCAAGGTCAGAGAAGATTTCCAAATTATCAATCACCTTGCGAGCTTCTGCTTCTCCACCTTTGACATGGAAGGTAAAGATTGAACCAACACCTTTTGGCAAATATTTCTCAGCCAAGGCATGATAAGGACTGTCTGCAAGTTTTGGATAGTTGACTTTTTCAACCTTAGGATGGTTGACAAGGAAATCAACAATTTTCTCTGCATTTTGAACATGGCGTTCGACACGAAGAGAGAGAGTTTCAAGCCCTTGGAGCAAGAGAAAGGCATTAAATGGTGACAAGGCAGCACCTGTATCACGAAGCAATTGAACACGAACAGCGATAATAAAGGCTGCTGCACCCACATCCCGAGTATAGCTCAAGTTGTGGTAACTTGGGTCTTCCTCAACAAATTGTGGGAACTTCCCTGAAGCTGCCCAGTCAAAACGACCGCTATCGACAATAACTCCTCCAATGGTCGTACCATGTCCACCAATAAACTTAGTTGCTGAGTGAATGGCAATATCTACACCGTGAGAGAAGACGTTAATCAAATATGGTGTGGCAAAAGTATTGTCAGAAACGAGAGGAATCTGGTGTTTATGCGCAATCTCAGCCAATTTTTCCAAGTCAGGAATGTTAATCAAGGGATTCCCCAAGGTTTCAATCAAGACAAGCTTGGTATTGTCATTGATAGCTGCTTCTACTTCCTCCAAATTATCCACATCCACAAAGGTTGTTGTAATTCCATAACGAGGAAGGGTTTCTTTCAAGAGGTTGAAGGTCCCACCATAAATAGTTGACGCAGCCACCACATGATCACCTGCGTGAGCAAGCGCCAAAATAGTGTAGGTTACAGCAGCCATACCTGATGCTGTCGCTAGTGCTCCAACACCACCTTCAAGAGCAGCGATTCTTTCTTCAAATGCCGCTGTTGTAGGATTGGTAATACGAGTATAAATGTTCCCTGGTTTTCTCAAGGCAAACAGATCTGCACCTTCCTGCGTGTCATCAAAAACGAAGGATGTTGTTTGATAAATCGGTACTGCACGAGACTTAGTTGCTGGATCAACTACTTGCCCAGCATGTAATTGTAGGGTTTCAAATTTAAAATCACGAGTCATATAACGACCTCCAAATAGCTTCATTAGGGATATTGTATCATCTTGTGCTAGTCTTTTCCAATACCGTTTTTCTATATTTTGATATAAGGAACAACTATGACTAGTCTTACACATCAAACAAAAAAGCACGATTCACTCGTGCTCATTTCTTTAATCGACATAAGTATCTTCGTTTTTATTAAGGAATGCGTAAGGCAAGCCCATCAAGAGGCCTCCTCCGATAAAGTTTCCGACAAAGGTTACACCCCAGTGACGAAGAATATTAGGTATGTCAAAGTTAGCAATTGAATCAGCTGCAACACTGAACTTAACAATCGCAAAAGAAGCAAAGTTCGCAGCAATGTGTTCGTTTGTTAAGAATACAAACATGTAAATTGCTGACAAAACAAGCCAAAGTTTGGCTCCACCATCTTTCACTAAAACAAATGAAAGAATAGCAATGTTTACAAAGATATTGGCTAAAATACCTTCAAGCAAGACTAGCTCATTGGAACGGCCTAACTTCATCTCTACAACCCCTGAAATGAAGCTATCATGTGTTAGATTTGCATAGGCTGCTGAGTGGGCAAAGCCCCAACCTGCTATCAAAGCTCCGATAAGGTTGAACAAGGTACAGTAAAGTAAAATCTCAGCTGTTTTTCTCCAAGAGATTTTCTTCAAGAAACTACCAGCTGTTAAAAACATCATATTTGAAGTTACCAGCTCAGCATTCAAGAAAACAATGTAGGCCAATCCCCAAGCAAAAACAAATGGGAAGAGAAAACGTCCACTACCTGGAGCGATCTTATTAATCAAGTCAGCCCCAACTGCGCCTGCAGCCGTACTAAATGTCATAAAAGCACCTGCAAACATGGAACGAATCGCATACTTAAACTTGCTTTGGCTATAAAGACTTTCTTTCTTCTTACAAGCAAATTCAATCTTTGAAATAAATTCTGAAGAGACCATAAAAAAACTCCTAAACTTTTATTTGTGATAATTATAACATAATTCTTGTTTTCTAGAAAGCGTTTTCTGTAAAATTCTAAAATATTTATCCTAAGCCTTCTTATCCTTTTTCATAAGAACTATTTTGATTCTATTTGTTGACATAAAAAACCAGTGAAATAGCACTTCACTGGTTCATTCATTCTTAATAACGTTGTCTATACGGTTGATTAAAGGCCTTCAAAATATCCTCAGAAGTCTCAGAATAAGCTTTTGATTCTTTAAAGATTCCTTTGACGATTATACGCTCGGTCGCATTATAATCAACACAGGTAACCAAAGTAATCTCCTTTACGCCATCACGGTCTTCGATTTCATCCACTCGGTCTGGTGTAACACGTTTAACTTCTGTAATCTCATAAGTATAAACTTTATCCTTATCCGTCAGGTAAATTTTCATACCTGCTTTGGCATTGACCAAAGGTGAGAAGAGCATTTGACTGGCATTTTCAGCAGTAAAGATATGGTGACTGGCAAGAGAATAGTTGCCTTCTCCCATTTTTTGGTCTGGTTTCATGGTCCCTGCTCCGTAGAACAAGTTTACATTATCCAAACCTTTAAAAATCGGTAAGTTTATCTCCACTTCGGGAATAGCAATACCTCCAATAACAGGAAGTTTCTGAGCATCCCATTGTGAAGCCAGTACAGCTTCGGATGAAATAGACTTAACAGAGTCAAAATCAAAATTCCCTTCGGTTTTTAGATTTTCATCTATATTTTCCTTAGTGACTTGATTGACTTGGTATTTATTGGTATTCCATACCAAAAAGATATCGCGAATCTTTGAATTAAAAATCAAGGCTAAGGAAAGAAGAATTAAGAAACCCGCTAAAATATTGATAAATAGATTTCTGCGCTTATTTTTCTTACTCTTTTTATTTTTCGTTTTTTTATGAGCCATTATTCTGCACCTTCTGTTTCAATTTCAGCCCCAACTTCTTCTTTTTCTGCCGCAGCAACCGTTGTAAAGGTCACAATCTTAGCATCCTGATCTAGACGCATCACCTTAACTCCCATAGTTGAGCGTCCCGTTTGTGAAATATTGGCAACGTTTGTACGGATCATGACACCTGTATCTGTGATAATCATCAGGTCTTCATCTCCCTTAACAGTGAGGAGACCTGCCAGAGGACCATTCTTCTCAGCAACATTAGCTGTCTTCATCCCTTTACCACCACGGCCTTTAGTAGGATATTCAGTAGCAAGTGTACGTTTACCATATCCTTTTTCAGTGATGATAAGAACTTCGTCTTGGTTTGTAATCACGCTAGCACCAACTACTGTGTCACCCTCACGAAGATTGACTCCTCGGACACCTGTAGCGATACGGCTCATGCCACGAACAGCTGATTGATTAAAGCGAACAGCATAACCAAACTTGGTACCAATGATAATATCCGTATCTTCTTCTGTCAGCAAGACATTAATCAATTCGTCTTCATCCTTGAGATTCAAGGCTTTAAGTCCATTTTGACGAATATTAGCGAACTCTTTAACACTGGTTCTCTTCACAATACCGTGACGAGTTGTAAAGAAGAGATAGGCGTCATCACTACGTTCAGACTCAACGTTGATGATGGTCTGAATGCTCTCACCTTCGTCCAACTTCAATAGATTGACAACTGGCAAGCCCTTAGCAGTACGACCGTATTCAGGGATTTCATAACCTTTTAGTCGGTATACGCGTCCTTTATTAGTAAAGAAAAGCAAATGATCATGGGTGCTGGTCGAAACCAACTCACGCACAAAGTCATCATCCTTAACCCCAGTACCTTGGACCCCACGACCACCACGTTTTTGAGCAGTGAATTCACCTTGGTCCAAACGTTTGATGTACCCCTTATTAGAAAGGGTAATCAAGACATCCGTTTCTTCAATCAAATCTTCATCTTCAAGAGTTAAGACTTCTCCGATCATCAACTCCGTACGACGCTTGTCACCAAACTTACGTTTGACTTCGTCCAGCTCCTCTTTGATGATTTGCGCCACGCGCTCAGGTTTGGCAAGAATATCAGCCAAATCCGCAATCAAGGCAATCAATTCATCATATTCAGACTGAATCTTATCACGTTCCAATCCTGTCAAACGACGAAGACGCATATCAAGGATAGCTTGACTTTGACGTTCAGAAAGCTTGAACTTGCTCATCAACTCAGCTTGCGCTTCCGCATCTGTTTCACTGGCACGAATGATACGAATCACTTCGTCGATATGGTCAAGTGCAATTAAAAGACCCTCTAAGATGTGCGCACGCGCCTCTGCCTTTTCCTTGTCAAAACGAGTACGACGAACGACCACTTCTTTTTGGTGCTCGATATAAGCATCCAAAATTTGACGAAGGGACAAGATTTTTGGCACGCCATTTTGAATCGCCAACATGTTGAAACCAAAATTGGTTTGCATCTGGGTCATCTTGAAGAGGTTGTTAAGGATAACGTTGGCAGAGGCGTCGCGTTTAACCTCGATTACAAAGCGAACGCCTTCACGATTGGACTCATCACGGACTGCTGTAATACCCTCAATCCGTTTTTCCTGAACCAAACGAACAATATGCTCATGGACCTTAGTTTTGTTAACCATGTAAGGAAATTCTGTTACGACAATTCGTTCACGGCCAGTCTTAGTTTCTTCGATTTCAGTACGAGAACGAAGAACAATGGAGCCTTTACCAGTTTCGTAAGCCTTATGAATACCTGATTTGCCCATAACAAGGGCACCAGTTGGAAAATCTGGACCAGGCAAGACTTCCATCAAGTCCTTAGTAGTCACATCTGGATTGTCCATGACTAGCTTCACTGCATCAATGGTTTCACCCAGGTTGTGAGGAGGGATGTTGGTAGCCATCCCAACAGCAATCCCAGTTGCCCCATTGACCAAGAGGTTTGGAAAACGAGCTGGCAAAACCAAGGGTTCACGTTCGTTAGCATCGTAGTTATCTACGAAATCAACGGTGTTTTTATTGATATCACGAAGCATTTCAAGAGCAATCTTGCTCATACGTGCCTCAGTGTACCGCTGCGCGGCAGCACCGTCCCCGTCCATAGAACCAAAGTTTCCATGCCCATCAACAAGCATGTAACGGTAGCTCCACCACTGGGCCATACGAACCATGGCTTCGTAAATAGAGGAATCTCCGTGTGGGTGGTATTTACCCATAACATCCCCTGTAATACGGGCTGATTTTTTATGAGGTTTGTCTGGTGTAACACCTAGTTCATTCATTCCGTAAAGAATACGACGGTGAACAGGTTTTAAGCCATCTCGAACATCAGGAAGGGCCCGCGCGACGATAACGCTCATGGCGTAGTCGATAAAGCTGGTCTTCATCTCCTTTGTCAGATTGACATTCACTAAATTTCTATCCTGCATTCATAAATGCCTCATTTCACTATTAGTAACTAGATATATTATACCATAAAGTGTAGATCATTTCAGTCTTTGGAAATCACTAAAACGTTTACATACTTATCCCGAAGGTATATCCGTGACAAAGCTTAGCAAAAGTGATAGAATGAAATCAAATGGGGGTTCCCCCCTTAATAAAATAAAGGAGATGTTTAGACAAATGACAGCAACTAAACAACACAAAAAAGTGATCCTTGTCGGTGACGGTGCCGTAGGTTCATCTTATGCTTTCGCGCTTGTAACCCAAGGAATTGCACAAGAACTTGGTATCATTGAAATTCCTCAATTGTTTGAAAAAGCAGTTGGTGATGCTGAAGACCTTAGCCACGCGCTAGCTTTTACTTCACCTAAAAAAATCTATGCAGCTAAGTACGAAGACTGTGCGGATGCAGACCTTGTAGTTATCACTGCTGGTGCTCCACAAAAACCAGGTGAAACTCGTCTTGACCTTGTAGGTAAAAACTTGGCAATCAACAAATCAATTGTTGAACAAGTTGTTGCATCTGGATTTGACGGTATCTTCCTTGTTGCTGCTAACCCAGTTGACGTCTTGACATACTCAACATGGAAATTCTCAGGTTTCCCTAAAGAACGCGTTATCGGTTCAGGTACTTCACTTGACTCAGCTCGTTTCCGTCAAGCACTTGCTGAAACTATCGGTGTTGATGCACGTTCAGTTCACGCCTACATCATGGGTGAACACGGTGACTCTGAGTTTGCTGTTTGGTCACACGCTAACGTTGCCGGTGTTAAATTGGAACAATGGTTGCAAGCTAACCGTGACTTGAATGAAGCTGACCTTGTTGAACTCTTCATCTCAGTTCGTGATGCAGCTTACTCAATCATCAACAAAAAAGGTGCTACTTATTACGGTATCGCCGTTGCCCTTGCTCGTATCACTCGTGCTATCCTTGACGATGAAAATGCGGTGCTACCACTTTCTGTATTCCAAGAAGGTCAATACGGTGTTGAAAACGTCTTTATTGGTCAACCTGCTATCGTTGGTGCACACGGTATCGTTCGTCCAGTTAACATCCCATTGAACGATGCTGAAACTCAAAAAATGCAAGCATCAGCAAAAGAATTGCAAGCTATCATTGATGAAGCATGGAAAAACCCTGAATTCCAAGCAGCTTCTAAAAACTAATGAAAAGAAGGTTCTCAAACATGGGAGCCTTTTTCTTTTTGTACAGAATCATAACTCAACTTTTCAAATAAACAAAAAAAGCCTATCAACCAAGCAATGAAGATTGATACAATAGGCTTTTTGAAAATTCATTATTTAACAGCGTCTTTAAGAGCTTTACCAGCTTTGAATGCTGGAACTTTAGAAGCTGCGATTTTGATTTCTTTACCAGTTTGTGGGTTGCGACCTTTACGTGCAGCACGCTCACGAACTTCAAAGTTACCGAAACCGATCAATTGAACTTTTTCACCAGCTGCAAGGTATTCAGTTACTGCTGCAAATACAGCGTCAACTGCTGCTGCTGAATCTTTCTTAGTCAATTCTGTAGCTTCTGCTACTTTAGCGATCAAATCTTGTTTGTTTGCCATGTTAACAAATCCTCCAAATAATTTCTAATTAACAAATATAATCATATCCTAAAATCGGCTATAGGTCAAGTCAAAAACACTATTTTGACCATTTTTTCTCTATTTTTTTAGGAATTGTAGCGAATTAGAATCGCCCAAGCATTCTCTCCAGTATGAGTTTGAATAATAGAGCCAGTTTCCAATACAGAGATTGGCTTCTCTACATAAGGTTGCAATAATGCCTTCATCTCATTCGCCAATTCGTTCGTTCCAGCGTAGGAAATTCCAATCTCTGCAACTGATTTTTGGGAAAGAGTCTCGGTTAATTCCTCAAGCCACTTTTTGAAAGTTTTCGCTCCACGTCCTTTGACGATTGGTTGGAGTTCGTGGTTTTTCATCTGCATTACTACACGAATATTCAAGAGTGAGCTTAGTAATCCTGTCACACGTCCAATACGACCACCCTTAACTAAGTTTTCTAGCGTCGAAACACCGATATAGAGTTCTGTATTATTTTTAACGTCCTCTACATGAGCTAAGATCGTTTCTAAGTCTTTACCTTCTTTAGCAAGTTTTGCGGCTTCAACAACTTGGAACTTCATCGCTTGATCTGTAAAGGAACTATCAATAACCGTTACATCAGCAGTTGAAAGACTTGCCCCTTGGCGAGCAGCTTCCACAGTTCCAGACAAGGCATGGGACATGTGAATGGCGATAATTTGACTGCCGTCTTTACCTAGCTCTTCAAAGACCTCAGCAAACACTCCTACAGGTGGTTGACTTGTTTTAGGCAGATTCTTACTTTGTTGCATAAGATGAAGGAATTCTCCCTCTTTTAAATCTGCATCCGAATAAAGCACACTATCAATCATAACTGATAGAGGGACAACGGTGATATTTAATTCTTTAACTACTTCTGGTTCGATAGTAACAGAAGAGTCCGTTACAATTTTTACTTGTGTCATAATTCAATCTTTCTATTCTTCTCGATAGGATTGGGATTTTCTCCTATATTATATCAAAAAAATGATAAAAAATCATAAGTGATCCGATGAAAAGAACTGAATTTTTGGTATAATCTATCTATAGAAAAGTGAGGAACAACTATGATTCGAAAACTTCAACCGATTATCACCATTATTCTTGGAGCTGCTATCTATGCCTTCGGTATTACCTACTTTGTTGTTCCTTATCATTTATTTGAGGGAGGGGCGACAGGTATTACCTTGATTACCTACTATCTTTTTAAGATTCCTGTCTCATTGATGAACCTCTTGATTAATATCCCTTTATTTATCCTGGCTTGGAAAATATTTGGACCTAAGACCCTCTACTCCAGCCTTCTAGGATCTATTTCACTTTCCGTTTGGCTAGCAATTTTTGAGCGCATTCCTTTACACATCGACTTGCAAGGGGATCTCATCATTGTCGCTTTAGTCTCAGGAGTCTTACTGGGGGTTGGTTTAGGAATTATCTTTAATGCTGGTGGAACCACTGGTGGCTCTGATATCGTTGCCCGTATCCTCAACAAATACACTAATATTTCGATTGGGAAATTGCTCTTTGGGATTGACTTTTTTATCCTAATGTTGATTTTGATTATCTTCCAGGACCTTCGTCTAGTTACCTATACCCTCTTGTTTGACTTTATCATCGCTCGTGTTATCGACTTGATAGGCGAAGGAGGTTATGGTGGTAAAGGATTTATGATTATTACCCAATATCCTGATCAATTGGCCAAAGAGATTAACGATGAACTCGGACGTGGCGTTACCTTTATATCTGGTCAAGGATACTACAGCAAAAAGGATTTAAAAATTATCTACTGTATCGTCGGTCGAAACGAAATCGTTAAAATGAAAGATATGATTCACAAAATTGATCCTCAAGCCTTTATCACCATCACTGAGGCTCATGAAATTCTGGGTGAAGGATTTACTTATGTGAAAGATTAAAAAGCTGGGAATTCCCAGCTTTTATTCTTCTTCTGCGAGAGTTGAATGGCGGAACCCGTAAGTAAAGTAAATAACTAGACCAACTACAAGAGCAATGCCAAAGGCAATCCAGGTATCTAAACTATATTGAAGCATAAAGGAAACACAGATAAGAATGGAAAGAATTGGCAAAAGTGGCACCAAGGGAGTTTTAAACTCTCCCTCTTTTGGCATCCCCTTATTCTTTCTGAGTTTTATTATTCCGTAGGCTAGCAAAATCAGATAAGCTAGCGTACAGATATTTAAGAAGGCTGCAATACTGGCTAGAGGAAACACTCCTGCAGCAATGGCTGAAGCAACTCCTGTTAGGAGGGTCGCATTTTTAGGAACACGACTAGTCTTGCTTAATTGTTTGAAACTTTGGGGTAAAAGTCCATCACGTGCTAAGCTGTAAATCATCCGAGACAAAGCGTAAGTCATGGAGATACATACGGTTATCAGGGTTAGAATGGCTACAAGCGAAACATAATTTGCCGCCCAGCCTATACCAATACTCCGTAATGAAAATGCTACTGCGTCGTCCACATTGAGCTTACTGTAGTGAACAATCCCTGTCAATACTAAGGTTACCAAAGCATAGAGAATGGTGACGATTGTCAGAGAAAGGACAATTCCGCGAGGAATATTTTTTTGCGGACTTTGAATTTCATCAACTGCCATGGAAATAGACTCAAATCCGAGAAATCCAAAGAACATCAAAGATGCACCCGCCATAATCCCAGTACTTCCACCATATAGTTGACCAAAACCGAATGGAGCAAAATCTGTCCAATTTTCTGGCTTGATGTACCAAATACCAACTAGGATAAATAAGGCGAGAGCTGAGAATTTCAAGACCACTAAAAGCGAATTAAAGCGTAAGGCTGCCTTGGAATTTAATAAAACCAATCCCGTTACCAATGTCAGTACTAAAATAGGTAGAAGATCGATATAGGTTCCCTGTTCAGGATTAAAGGTTCCATTCAAGGCTTGCGGCATGGAGATACCATAATTACTGAGCAATCCCTTAAAGTAAGCTGCCCAGCCAGACGCCACACCTGAAACAGCCGTCATGAATTCCATAATGGTCAACCAGCCAGCAATCCAGGCTGGCAATTCTCCTAGAATCGCATAGAGGTAACTATAAGCACCACCAGTAGCAGGCACACGAGAGGCAAATTCTGCGAAAAAGAGTGCTGATAGAGAAACACACAGGGCAGAAATCACAATGGAAATCACTAGTGATGGACCAGCTAGGGTAGCCGCTGCTGTTCCGGTAATGGTGAAAATCCCAGTCCCCACCATGGCACCAATCCCTAGAAGAATCAAATCCCACAATTTCAAATGGCGATGCATCTCTGTCTGTCTCAGACTCACATCCTTGGTTCTAAAAATATTCATACTTCATCTCCACTAAATGTAATTGTTTTATTTTACCATATAAAAGTTTTTTTGTGAATATTTATTAGGTACTTATTTGAAAAAAATTCTGAACAGAAAGGATTCCTGTTCAGAATTTGCATTTTTACCCACTGATTGTTTCAATTAGTTACTCATCAAGCGAGTAAGCTCAACAGTACACTCCATTGAAAGGTTTTGGGGATTTGGGATTTTAAACTTCAAAGTAAGGGAACGGACGGTCACTGTCTAAAGGACGATTTGGAACTTCTTGTTCCAGAATAGCGCGCCAACCAGATACCAATTCTTCAAAAGTCAGTTGTGCTTCTGGAGAAGCTGTTGTCAGCTTCCGACCAAACCAAGCCATGGTTGCAGTTTCAAATTGAAGCATAGCGTACTGGATTACTGGTACATTTGCCTCTTCATAATTTTCATTTACTGCACGCGCTACTTCTGCCGCTTGCGGAAGGAGTTGATTGCTGATTTTATCAACAACAGTCGCATCCATCTCTCTCCATGAAAGAAGTTGACCATTTACCTGATAAAAGAGCTCAAAGGTTTCTTGATTTTTCTTAAAATTGGTAAGAACAAAAGCACGTTCTACTGCCTCAGGACCACCAGCAGCTTTTACAGCGTTTATCAAGAGGTTTTGTTCCATTTGTCGCCAATAATCATCTGCTTCTTCTACTAAATCAACTGTAAAAGGTGGAACAATTTCCTCGACAGGAATTTCACCTTTATTCGCTTTTTCAACATTACCAAATAATTTTTTTAAGAATCCCATTTGCTTCTCCTTTTTGGACTTATCCGACTGAACCTTCCATTTCATAGCTAATCAAGCGGTTCAGCTCAACTGCGTATTCCATTGGAAGTTCTTTTGTGAAGGGTTCCACAAATCCCATGACAATCATCTCGGTTGCCTCAGATTCTGACAAACCACGACTCATGAGGTAGTAGAGTTGTTCCTCTGAAATCTTAGATACTTTGGCTTCGTGCTCCAAAGCAACTTGCGAGTTGTGAATTTCATTAAACGGAATGGTATCTGATGCTGACAAGTCATCCATGATAATGGTATCACACTCGATGTGAGAAACAGATTTCTTAGAGTTCTTGTTAAAGGTTACTTGTCCACGATAGTCCACCTTTCCTCCGCCTTTAGCAATGGATTTAGACACGATAGACGAGCTTGTATGTGGAGCGTTGTGGATCATCTTGGCACCCGTATCTTGGTGTTGCCCTGCATTGGCAAAGGCGATAGAGAGCATGGTTCCACGCGCTCCTTCTCCATCAAGGTAAACAGACGGGTATTTCATGGTTGTTTTAGCACCCAAGTTACCATCAATCCACTCAACAGTCGCATCTTTCAAAGCTTTGGCACGTTTTGTTACCAAGTTATAGACATTATCAGACCAGTTTTGGATGGTTGTATAACGCATATAAGCTCCGTCCAAAGCGAAAATTTCTACAATGGCAGCGTGCAAGCTGTTACTTGAATAAGTTGGCGCTGTACAGCCTTCTACGTAGTGGACGCTTGCTCCTTCATCAACAATAATCAAGGTACGTTCGAACTGACCTGTATTTTCGTTGTTGATACGGAAGTAGGTTTGAAGCGGAATATCTACCTTGACACCTTTTGGTACGTAGATAAATGTTCCACCTGACCATACTGCTGAGTTGAGGGCAGCCAACTTGTTATCTGTCGGCGGTACCAACTTGGCAAAGTATTGTTTAAATAAGTCTGGGTATTCCTTGAGGGCAGAATCCGTATCTGTAAAGATAATCCCCAATTTCTGAAACTCTTCCTTCATGTTGTGGTAAACCACTTCTGACTCGTACTGGGCAGAGGCACCGGCTAGATAAGCACGCTCAGCTTCTGGAATCCCGATACGTTCAAAGGTTTCTTTGATTTTTTCAGGAACTTCGTCCCATGAACGGGCAGGTTTATCAGAAGGTTTTTGGTAGTAGATCAAATCATCAAAGTCAATCTCTGACAAGTCTGCTCCCCAGGTTTGCATAGGCATTTTTTTGAAGGTTTCATAAGACTTCAAACGGAATTCTAACATCCACTCAGGTTCTCCCTTAGCAGCTGATAATTCGCGAATAACACCTTCGTTGAGTCCTTTTCCTGTCGATAGGACAGGCTCTACATCGTCATGGAAACCAAATTTATATTCACCAAGGTCAATTGGTTTTGGTTCTACTCTTTCTTCAGCCATAATATCCTTTCTTTCATTCTTCATTTCTACTGATTCGTAAGACAAAAGAAACTTGTCTTACTGTTTTTCTTGATCTTCAATTGTTTTCTTAAGGGCATTCCAAGCTAGAGTTGCACACTTAATCCGTTGTGGGAATTTGGCAACACCTGATAAGAAAGCTGCATCTCCAAGTTGGTCTTGGCGGTCATCCTTTTGCCCTTGAACCATTTCAGAAAAAATGGTCGCAAGTTCTAAAATTTCTTGTTTGGTCTTGCCTAAAACTGCATCTGTCATCATACTAGCAGAGGCAGTTGAAATCGTGCATCCTGAATTTAGAAAAGCAATATCTTCCAAACGGTCCTCTGCGTCAAACTTGACAGAGAGGTTGATAACATCCCCACAGGTTGGATTATTGAGACTGATTTGCTCAGCGTCTTCTAACTTCCCTTGGTGATGTGGATTTTTCGAATGGTCTGCCACCACTGCCATATAAAGGCTATCTAGTTTAGAAAGTGCCATTGAAAAACTCCTTTGTCTTTTGTAGGGCATCGACTAGCTTGTCACAATCTGCCTTGGTATTGTAGATATAAAAACTTGCACGAGCTGTTGCTGGGACTTCCAAATACTGAAGCAAAGGTTGGGCGCAATGGTGACCAGCACGAACAGCCACTCCTTCATAATCAAGTGCTGTAGCTAGGTCATGGGGATGAAGATCACCTAGGTTAAAGGCAATGACACCTGAACGTTGAGCCAGGTCCTGCGAACCATAAATGGTCAAGCCTTCAATGGCCTGCAATTTTGGATAGACGTATGCAATCAATTCTTGTTCATGCGCTTCAATGGCATCCATGCCAATCTTTTCCAGATAATCCACTGCTGCAGCAAGTCCGATAGCACCTGCCATATTTGGCGTTCCAGCCTCAAATTTCCAAGGCAATTCCTTCCAACTAGCAGATTGCTCATAGACGAAATCAATCATCTCGCCACCAAATTCAACTGGAGACATTTGTTCCAGATACTTTTCTTTACCGTAAAGCACACCGATGCCAGTCGGACCAGCCATCTTGTGACCTGAAAAGGCGAAGAAGTCCACATCCAAGTCCTGGACATCAATCTTCATATGAGGCGTAGATTGAGCACCATCCACTACCATGATAGCTCCAACTTGGTGGGCCAATTTCGTGATTTCCTTGATAGGATTGACCACACCAAGGACATTAGAGGCATGAGCTAGCGAAACAAACTTGACCTTGTCCGTCAATTTAGCGCGCAAGTCATCCATATCCAGAGCTCCATCCTTGAGATAGACATAGACAAGCTCTGCCCCAGTCTTGCGACAAGCTTCCTGCCAAGGAATGATATTGGAATGGTGTTCCATGACAGAAATCAAGACCTGGTCTCCCTCAGTCAAAATCTCCTCAGCAAAGCGTGCCACCCAGTTAAGACTGGTTGTCGTTCCTCTGGTAAAGAGAACTTCCTTTGTAGAGCCTGCATTGATAAACTTACGAATGGTTTCACGAGCAGCTTCATAAGAAGCTGTTGCTCGCTCCGCCAAGGTATGAACACCACGGTGAACATTGGCATTGTCCTGCTCATAGTAGCGGTTAATCGTTTCAAGAACTGCTAGTGGTTTTTGTGTCGTCGCAGCATTGTCCAGATAGACCAGAGGTTCATCGTTGACAATCTGGTCCAAAATTGGAAAATCCTTGCGAATCGCTTCTACATCTAACATAGGCTTCCCCTTAGCGTTTTGACAATTTTTCTTCGATAGTTGCAATCATTTCGTCACGAACTTCTTTGACTGGAATCTCAACAATTACGGAGCCAAGGAAACCACGAACAACCAAACGCTCAGCAGTCGCCTTATCCAAGCCACGGCTCATGAGGTAGTACATATCTTCTGGATCCACCTGACCGATAGAAGCCGCGTGACCTGCAGTTACGTCATTTTCATCAATCAAAAGAATGGGGTTGGCATCTGAACGCGCCTGATCTGAAAGCATGAGAACACGACTTTCTTGCTGCGCATCAGCTCCCTTAGCACCCTTGATAATGTGTCCAATACCATTGAAGGTCAAAGTTGCTTTTTCAAGGATAACCCCATGTTGGAGGATATTTCCGATAGAGTTGCAACCATAGTTAGTCACTCGAGTATCAATCCCTTGAACCTGACGGCCACTTGAAAGAGCTACGACTTTAAGGTCAGCATGGCTACCATTTCCAATCAAATCGCTATCAAAATCAGCAACAACATTTCCTTCGTTCATGACACCGATTGCCCAGTCAATGCTTGCATCGTTGCCTAGTTTACCACGACGGCTAATATAGGCAGTGACATTTTCACCTAAACGGTCAATAGCTGCAAATTTCACTTGCGCACCTGAACGAGCAATCACTTCGACCGTGATATTAGCAGTTGCCTTGGCACTACCTTGGCCACGAGACTCAAGACGTTCAAGGTAGCTGATTTTAGAGTTTTTACCTGCAATGATCAGAATATGCTTGTTAAATGGCACATCGCTATCGCTGTCTTGGTAGAAAATTCCTTCGATTGGCTCTGTAATCTCAACGTTATCAGGAATGTAGAGAACAGCACCACTGTTAAAGTAAGCCGTGTGGTAGGCTGCCAACTTGTCATCGTCATACTTAACAGATGACATGAAGAATTCCTCGATAAGTTCTGGAATTTCTTCTAAAGCTGAGTGAAAGTCTGTAAAGACTACTCCTTGTTCAGCCAATTCAACTGGAGTTTGTTCAAAAACAGTCTGCGTTCCTACTTGCACCAACTTCAAGTGATTATCTAGAGCCGTGAAGTCAGGAACATTTGCTGAAGGTTCACTTTCTGTGATGGTTCCATCTCCCAGATTCCAACGGTGAAATTTGACACGCTCAATAACTGGTAATTCCAAACTCTCAATCTTATCAAAAGCTTTTTGACGGAGGTCAGCCAACCAGCTTGGTTCAGCGTGCATTTCTGAAAAAAGTTTAATATTCTCTTTAGTCATTTACTTCTCCTAAAAGATACGAGGGAATTACAATTCTTCCTTGTAGTCGTAGCCAAGTTCTTCAGCAAGTTTTGCGTATCCTTCACGTTCCAAACGGGCAGCCAATTCTGGACCACCAGAAAGGACAACACGACCTTCCATCATCACGTGGACCACGTCTGGTGTGATGTAGTTCAAGAGACGTTGGTAGTGAGTGATAATCATAGCACCAAAGCCTTCACCACGCATGGCATTGACACCTTTAGACACAACTTTAAGGGCGTCAATATCAAGACCTGAGTCAATCTCATCCAAAAGGGCAAATGTTGGTTCCAACATCAAGAGTTGAAGAATTTCATTACGTTTTTTCTCACCACCTGAGAAACCTTCGTTGAGGTAACGCTCTGCCATTTCTTCTTTCATGTTGAGCAATTCCATTTTCTCGTCTAGTTTAGTGATGAACTCACGAACCGAAATCTTTTCATCATCTTCTTTACCAGCATTCATGGCTGCACGAAGAAACTCTGCATTGGTAATTCCAGGAATTTCAGATGGATATTGCATAGCCAGGAAAAGTCCCATACGCGCTCGCTCGTCTACTTCCAACTCAAGGATGTTTACACCATCAAATAAAACCTCACCTTTGGTAACTTCATAGTTAGGGTTCCCCATGATAGCTGCAGAAAGAGTCGATTTACCAGTACCATTTGGTCCCATGATAGCTGCGATTTCTCCTGTTTTCAGAGTCAGATTGACCCCTTTCAAAATTTCTTTTCCTTCAATCTCAACGTGAAGATCTTTGATCTCTAATACTGACATGATAGTTCCTTTCTTTTTCTGGCCTACTTCCTTTATCCTTAGCGAAATCACTTACATTTCTCAAAAAATACAAGAAAAGGTCCATAAATATACTCTACTAGTATAACAAAAAAAAGCCTAAAAGGCTTTGATTTTGTTTAGAAGCTAGTGACTAATCCTTACGGTTTAGGTGCTGATCAATGGCATCTACTATTTTCCCCATTACATAACTTAACCTAAAATTTCGAAAAAGTAGAATAGCCCAAAATGCTGCCATGAAATAGCGACCCGTCATCCAAGCTTCATTGAAAAAATAAGTCTCAGCAGCAGTAAATAGTGCTATCACGATAAATTGTTGTCTAGTCATAGAATTATTGTACCATGAAATCCACTTTTAGTCTTCTTCGACCATGACTTTATCAGCCAGAAATTCAAATCCTTCTGGAATTAGGCTTTCTTCTTCCGCCTCTTGATCAGCTTGAGAAGACTTGTTTCTAGCTGAAAATGCTGCACGAACCTCTTTCCATTCCTCTAGGGAAATTGCCAGGATTTCAGGTGAAAATCCAGCCGCCTGGCTGAGAATATTGCCAAACATGGTATTGAGGTTATCCCGTTTCATGGTTTGCCCTGCATTGAAATTAGATTCAAAAGCTAAAATAGCATGGTGTTCGTTGGCCGCAACTGGCTGAGAACCAACAAGCAGAGCCTTATCAGGACCAGCTAAGCTTTCGATTACTTCTCCCCATGCATTTTGGAGGCGAATCAAGTTTTGCCGTGCCAATTCAGGATTTTCAACAGCTTCTTGTAGGATAGCCTGAACCTTATTACGGTCTACTCGATAGACAGTCTTGGAAGTGGCTGGACGGCTAGGGACTGGCGCCACTTGTTTAGGCACCGTTCCAACATTAGCAAGTTCTTGCTTGAGACGAACTACTTCCTGTCTCAGTGCAGAAATTTCACTTTCGACAGCTCCTGAAAGCACTGGTTCAGGCTTAATCTCCGCTAAACGAATGGTCATCATCTCAGCATAAATCTTAGGTTGTAGGCTCGCTTTCATATCTGCCAAGCTCACAGTCGCTATTCGAATCATTTCAAAGAGACTTTCCTGAGAAAGAGCTAGATTGTCCATAAAAACTGGACTATGATGAGTATTTTCGCCACCTGTCTGAACAACTAATAGATCACGCAAGTACTGTAAAAGATCCGTCACAAAACGAGTCATACTCTTGCCATTTTCAAACAAAAGATTCAAAGAATCAAGAGCTTTTAAAACATCCTGCTGTGACAAGGCGGCTACATAGTCATCAAGCGCTGATAGACTAATGGTGCCTGTAATCTCCTCAGAGATAGCTGTAGTTAAAGCATTCCCTTGAGTCAAACTCAAGGCTTGGTCCAGAATAGACAAGGCATCCCGCATCCCACCTTCAGCCCGTCTGGCAATGATTTCTACAGCATCTGGTTCAGAACTGATATTTTCTTTTTCTAAAATATGATGAATATGTGCCGTGATATCTTGAGTTCGAATCGATTTAAACTCAAAACGTTGGACACGCGATAAAATAGTTGCTGGAATCTTGTGCAATTCGGTAGTCGCCAAAATAAAGACAACGTTCTGGGTTGGTTCTTCTAGGGTCTTCAAAAGCGCATTAAAAGCTCCTGTAGACAACATATGAACCTCGTCTATGATATAGACCTTATAACGGGCCAAACTAGGAGAATAGGTGGATTTATCACGAATTTCACGGATTTCATCGACTCCATTATTCGAAGCCGCATCCATTTCGATAACATCTTCTAGGCTACCTTCTGTGACTGCTTGGCAGATATAACAGTTATTACATGGTTCCCCGTCTACCTGGTTCGGACAGTTCATAGCCTTGGCAAAAATCTTGGCTACACTGGTTTTACCAGTTCCTCGAGGACCTGAGAAAAGATAGGCATGACTAATCTTTTCCTGCTCAACTGCTTGTTTTAGGGTTTTAGCCACAACTTCTTGACCTACTAGTTGTGAAAAAGTCTGGCTTCTATATTTTCGATAAAGTGCTTGATACATTAGGCTTTCTCCTCAAACATCGTAAAGTCCCATTCTGTCTTCTCAAGCAAAATAGCGACAAATTGTTCCAAGTAATCACGGTCAACGGCATTGTAATCATCAATAACTGAAGAATCCAGGTCTAAGACACCCAGCAATTGACCATTCTTGAGCATGGGAACCACGATTTCACTCTTGGCCATACTATCACAAGAAATGTAGTTTGGATAGGTGCTCACATCGCCAACCAAAACAGTCTCTTGAAACTCAGCAGCTTCTCCACACACGCCTTTTCCAAGCGGAATGCGAATACAAGAAACACCACCCTGAAAAGGCCCTAAAACCAACTCGCTACCATCAAACAGATAAAACCCTGCAAAGACAGTATTCGGAAAGCGAGATTTTAGAAGGGCACTAGCATTTGAAAGATTGGCAAGAACATTGCTCTCACCTTCAAGTAAATAAGAGAGTTCCTCATTTAACAATTGATATTGTGATTGTTTTTCTGAATCTAACATAGAACTATTATATCAAAAATGAGAAAGAGACAAAAGAAAAATCCCTTGTTTTAAACAAAGGATTTTGTGATTATCAATTTGATTAAAGTTCGATATCACCGAACAAGTCAGCCATTGAGAATCCTGTTTGTGTTTCTGGAAGTTCGAAATCACGTTTTTCTTGACGTTTTGGACGACGTGGACGAGCAGCACGTTTTTCTTCTTTTTGTCCTTCTTCTTGAGCTGGACGTTCTTCAAGAGCTTTGATAGAAAGTGATACACGTTCTGCGTCAGCGTTAACATCAAGGACTTTAACAGTAACTTCTTGACCAACAGTAAGAGCTTCTTTTGGATTTTCGATACGTTTGTGTGAAATTTGTGATACGTGAACAAGTCCATCGATACCTGGCAATACTTCAACAAATGCACCAAAGTCAGTCAAACGTTTAACTGTTCCTTCTACTACATCACCTTTAGCCAATTTTTGCTCAACGCCATCCCATGGTCCAGGTGTTGTTGCTTTAAGTGAAAGTGATACGCGTCCTTCTTCTTCGTTAAGATCAAGGATCTTCACTTCGATTTCTTCACCAACAGTTACAACTGATTTAGGTGATACGTTACGTTCGTGTGACAATTCAGTCAAGTGAACCAATCCATCAACACCACCAAGGTCGATGAAAGCACCGAAACTTGTGATACGAGCAACTTTACCAGTTACGACATCACCAACAGCCAATTTACCGAATACTTCAGCACGAGCTGCTGCAGTAGCTGCTTCAACAACTTCACGACGTGAAAGGATGAAGCGGTTTTCTTTAGGATCAACTTCTTTGATTTTAGCATCAAATTCTTGACCTACGAAACGCTCAGTGTTACGTACGAAACGAGTATCCAACATTGAAGCTGGGATGAATCCACGAACACCTTCAAATTCTACTGAAAGTCCACCTTTAACGGCACGAGTTCCTTTAACAGTAACAACTTCTTCTTCGCGTCCTACAAGTTTGTCCCATGCTTTGCGAGCTTCAAGGCGTTTTTTAGATACAAGGTATGTAACTGTATCAGTATCTTTACCAACTACTTGACGAAGTACAAGAACATCCAATACTTCTCCTACTTTCACAAAGTCATTGATATCTGCATCGCGATCGTTTGTCAATTCGCGAAGAGTCAAGACACCTTCAACACCAGTCCCAGAGATTGCAACGTTAGCTTGAGTCGCATCAACTGTCAATACTTCAGCACTAACAACATCACCAGGCTCAACTTGGCTAACGCTATTTAGCAAATCTTCAAATTCATTCATCTAAAAAATCCTCCAACAATCAAGTTTTTTCAAACTTGACATACTTATAATTTTTTTCCTAAGCACCCGCAAAGACATGTTCATATCGTTCACGTCTTTCAATTATAAAAATAAAATACCCTAAGATATTTTTCTTTTTATCTTGAATTTATTACCTAAGAACTGGGGTAGCTGGATTCGAACCAACGCATGAGGGAGTCAAAGTCCCTTGCCTTACCGCTTGGCTATACCCCATTGATGAATGGAGAGAGAGGGATTCGAACCCCCGAACCCGAAGGAGCGGATTTACAGTCCGCCGCGTTTAGCCTCTTCGCTATCTCTCCAATGTTTAACGAGAACTATTATATCATGAAATTTTCAATAAAACAAGTATTATTTTGTCAAATTATAGTTTTCAATCAAAATTTCCACAGCTTTTTCAAGTTTTTTATAAAAACTATCGACATTTCCATTCTTTATGATGGCAAATTGGCTATCTAATTCGGCAATTTCCCCAATAACCTTTTTCCCGATCGTCAAAACGTATCCTTCATAGCTGTCTTTTCCAACAGTCACTTTTGCATCCGTTAATTGAATTTCAATTTTCTTATCTTTTTTACTCATACTGTACCTCTTTTCACTTTTTCTATTGTACAAGAAAATGCTCAAACTAGCAAGAAAAAACTCCATTTCAGTCCTTACAACTGCTATGGAGTTCTTCTTTACTTCATGTCTTTTAGTCCACTTTGACAATCCATCCTTCAGGTGCATCTACATCACCAAATTGGATACCAGTCAATTCATCATAGAGTTTACGTGTCACAGGACCTACTTCTGTTTCACTATAGAAAACATGGAAATCATCGCCATGTTGGATGCCTCCAATTGGCGAAATAACCGCTGCTGTACCGCAGGCACCCGCCTCTACAAAACGATCCAAATTATCGATTGGGACATCGCCTTCAATCGGTGTCAAGCCCAAGCGGTGTTCTGCCAAGTAAAGCAAAGAATACTTGGTAATAGATGGCAAGATAGATGGACTCAATGGCGTAACAAATTCATTGTCTGCCGTGATTCCAAAGAAGTTGGCTGATCCGACTTCTTCAATTTTTGTATGTGTAGATGGGTCTAGGTAGATAACATCTGAAAATTGGTGTGACTTGGCCATTTTACCTGGAAGGAGACTAGCAGCATAGTTCCCACCTACCTTAGCAGCACCTGTACCATTTGGAGCGGCACGGTCGTATTCATCCTGAATCAAGAAGTTAGTTGGGACCAAACCACCTTTAAAATAGTTACCAACCGGCATAGCAAAGATGGTAAAAATATATTCTTCTGCTGGTTTTACCCCAATAATATCCCCAACACCAATCAACAGCGGACGAAGATAAAGGGTTCCACCTGTTCCATATGGTGGGACGTATTCTTCATTTGCACGCACAACTGCTTTACAAGCTTCTACAAACATTTCTGTCGGAACTTGTGGCATCAAAAGACGGTCGCAAGTACGTTGCAAACGCTTGGCATTTTCGTCAGGACGGAACAATTGAACACTGCCGTCCTTGGTACGATAGGCTTTCAATCCCTCAAATGCTTGCTGTCCATAGTGGAGACTTGGAGAAGACTCTGAAATATGCAAGGTTGCATCCTCTGTCAATTCTCCTTGATCCCATTGACCATTTTTGTAGTGAGCGATATAACGGTAAGGTAATTTCATATAAGCAAATCCAAGGTTTTCCCAATCAATTGCAACTGTCATGTTTTTCTCCTTTATACTATTCAAACTATGTGTTCTATTCTACACTTTTCTAGTAAAATTTCAAGTATTATTTGTAATTTTCTGAAAATTTTTTCAACACAAAAGAAATCAGCCCTCTGGACTGATTCTTTTTACGAACTCGCTTTATCCTCTTTAAAGACTTCTTTGAGGTAAGCATCGAAAACTTCTTCATCTGAAATCGTGTCTGAAATAAAGCTTCCATTGCTAGTACGTTCTGACAAGTTGAGGTCTTGCAATCGACTCTCATAGATCGTCCCCTTGTTAGATTGAACAAGTAACGTTTGGTCGTTTTCTTCTACTTCTGTACTAAAAAGATCACCAACGAAACCTTGCTCTGCAACTGCTCCAGCCAAGAAGACACGATGCGGTTTGTTTTTTAACTCACGCAAGACTTGAAGTCCTCGTTTGGCACGGCTGGTCGCTGGAATTTCCTCAATGGAAACGCGTTTCAAGCTTCCACGTTGGGTCAAGAGATAGAAGGATGAGGTGTTACAGATAAAGGCAGCCTGAAGCGAATCATCTGCTTTCAGGTTCATAGCCTTGACACCTGCAGCCTTGGCACCAACAACCGGAACCTCTTCGATATTGAAACGAAGGGCATAGCCGTTTTGACTAATCAAAAGAACATCATCTAGTTTAATCGGAGCCACTGCTACAATTTGGTCTGTCTCGTCTTTGAGCTTAGCATACTTGACAGACTTCGACTTGTAGGTCCGCCATGGAGAGAATTCTTTGCGTTCTACGCGTTTGATTTGACCAAGGCGAGTTGCTGCAAAGTAGGTTGTCGCATCATCAAACTGATCCACTACTTCTGCATAAAGGATTTCTTCGTTAGTTTCAAAGTTTGTAATCGTTTGGCTCAAGTGCTCTCCGATGTCCTTCCAGCGAATGTCTGCCAATTCATGGATTGGTCGATAAATGACATTTCCAAGACTTGTAAACATCAAGAGGTGCTGGGTTGTCTTGGCAGTTTGCACAAAGATCAGACGATCATCATCACGTTTGCCGATTTCCTCTAGCGTAGAAGCTGCAAAGGAACGTGGGCTGGTACGCTTGATATAGCCTGCCTTAGTTACGCTGACATAGGTATCTTCCTCGGCAATCAAACTAGCTGTATCAATCTCGATTGCTTTCGCAGTATCTTCCAAAGTACTCAAACGTGGAGTCGCAAATTTCTTCTTAACCTCACGAAGCTCTTTTTTCATGAGATTGTACATAGTCCGTTCATCACCGATGATAGCCGCAAGCATGGCAATCTTTTCACGCAATTCTGCTTCTTCTTCCTGCAAGACAACCACGTCTGTATTGGTCAAACGGTAAAGTTGTAAGGTCACGATGGCTTCAGCCTGCTCCTCAGTAAACTCATAGCTGATCTTGAGGTTTTCCTTAGCGTCAGCCTTGTTTTCAGAAGCACGGATAAGGGCAATGACTTCGTCCAAAATCGAAATCACGCGAATCAAACCTTCAACGATATGCAGACGTTTCTCAGCCTTTTCCTTGTCAAAGCGGGAACGTGCCAAAATCACTTCACGACGGTGGGCGATATAGCTAGACAGGATTGGGACAATTCCAACTTGACGAGGAGTGAAATTATCAATCGCTACCATGTTAAAGTTGTAATTGATTTGTAAGTCGGTGTATTTGAAAAGATAGTTGAGAACAAGCTCGGTATTAGCGTCTTTCTTGAGTTCGATAGCAATGCGAAGACCGTCACGGTCAGACTCATCACGAACTTCGGCAATCCCCGCTACTTTGTTATTGACACGAACATCATCAATTTTCTTGACCAGATTGGCCTTATTGATTTCATAAGGAATCTCAGTGATAACGATTTGCTCCTTACCACCTTTTAGCTTTTCAATCTCCGTCTTAGAGCGAACAACCACGCGCCCTTTCCCAGTTTCATAGGCCTTCTTGATTTCATCACGCCCTTGGATGATAGCTCCTGTAGGGAAGTCTGGTCCAGGCAAGAATTCCATCAGCTTATCAACCTTGGCTGTTGGGTGGTCAATCATGTAAACAGTCGCATCAATGACCTCTGCCAAATTATGCGGAGGAATATCTGTGGCATAACCAGCCGAAATCCCAGTCGAACCATTGACCAAAAGATTAGGAAAGGCTGCTGGCAGAACAGTCGGTTCTTTCTCGGTATCGTCAAAATTCCATGCAAAAGGAACGGTCTTTTTCTCGATATCCTGAAGGAGATAACCAGCAATCTCAGACAAACGCGCCTCGGTATAACGCATTGCCGCAGGCGGATCTCCGTCCATAGAACCGTTATTACCGTGCATTTCGACCAAAATCTCACGGTTTTTCCAATCCTGAGACATACGAACCATGGCATCATAGATAGAAGAATCCCCGTGTGGGTGGAAATTCCCCATGATGTTCCCGACAGACTTAGCAGACTTGCGGTAGCTCTTGTCAAACGTATTGCCATCCTTATTCATAGAATAAAGAATACGACGCTGAACCGGCTTCAATCCATCCCGAATGTCTGGCAAAGCCCGGTCTTGAATGATGTACTTGGAGTAGCGACCAAAGCGCTCTCCCATGATGTCCTCAAGGGACATGTTTTGAATGTTGGACATAGGATACTAAGCCCGTAAAATGCAAAGTAAAAATAGGAAATTCTTAAAGCGAGTGATGCTCGTAAGAGAATTTATCTTTTTCACACAGCATTTAGGGCATGTTCAACTCCTTTCAAAGAATATAGAGTAGATTTTTATACAATTTTTTTATACAATAAAGGATATTTTACGGAAATTAGTCCCGTGTTCAGTTACATTAAGTAACCAAACTATCCTTTCTGTAGGCTAATCTTTTAAATAATTCAGCGATTAAGAAGTCTCTTTTCAGCATACTCAATCATCTTCTCAGCTACTACCTTATCGTAGGGAAAGCTCATCTTTTGAGCAAGTATTTGAGCTTCTCTGTGGAAAAGTTGCATCGTAGCAAACAATGACTGAGTAAGTTTCTCTACACTTGAAAAAGCAAGCAGAGCTGAGAATTCCTTCTCTTTCTCTGTAGGCAAATACTGGAAAAGATACTTGTAGTTCTTACCAATATCGACTGTTCCCCTATCACTTGCAACCTGCCAAGCCAAAACCTTCAAGAGTTCTTGTTGGCAAATCCCGTAGAGATGGCCCGTGGCATAGATGTCTTGCTTACGACAGATTCCCTTGACCACATAGGCTGATACCCACCAAAATTCATTGCAGGCTTTTTCAAACTCTATCTCACTAGCTGGGCTTGTCCAAAAACGTTGAGGACTTGGAAAGTAGGGTTCAAATAAACCCTTCTTATCTTCTAAAACGGTGAACCCTGCTTCACTATCCACCCACTCTTGAATATACTCCGTAGGACAGAGGGTCAAATCAATCCGATTTCCATCTTCAAATAGCATCAGATAAAGTCGACGGTTGCCTAGGATATTATGCTGCTCAATGATACGAGTGCCAAACTGGTCTAACCAAGAAAGGTCACTCGTCAGATTATCTAAGTCGTCCACGACATAGACCACGTCGTAATCCTGAAACACATCTTTTGGTGCTTTTGGATTTGTCCGTGAACCAGACATGGCGATAGCCTCGACTTTTAGACTTTTTGCGGTTTGTAAAATTAGATTCAACATTTCGGATTCTGTTCTCATGGAAATACCTGCCTTTTTAGTGGAGATTCTTGATTCTGTAGAGGATATGTCTATAAAGGGGACTGTCTGCTGGAACTTTTTCATTATCAAATTCTTTGACAAATTTCATGCCTAGTTTTTTCATGACTTTGACAGCCATCTTTGTTTTTATTTTTTCTTTTTAAAAAGCTCATTAATAATAAGTAAAACTACTAACAGAACAGCTAATACATTTGTTTGACGTCCAATTGGCTTGAACCACCAGCTTTGATTGCTTGCAAAATTAACTCCTACAATAACAATCATGAGCAATATGGCCCAACCTGAAATTTTTGGCATAATATTATCCTTGTCTTCCTCCACTTGATTAGTTTCACTAGATTTTACATTTTTTAAATAATCTTCAACATTAAATTTATTTATCTTCTCCTCACTATTTTTAGTGATCTTAATATCTATATCATGCTTCATCTCATACACTTCCCATCATCTTTTTATTGATTTTTTCAATCAGATCGTATTCTTCATTGTCATTCTCTAAGGTTCTACTTATTGCCTTTGCTTTCTCATACGTTTCACGAATAAATTCTGGTTGTTTTGAAGCATTGTAATAAACCTTCAAAAATTTCAACGATGATAGCATAGAAGCATTGTATTCCCAATGGTTCTTCAACAGACATCTGATAAAAACTCTGATGATTTCCTGTTCTTGATACAAGAGACTTGTTTCATGATGTTCAAAATACTTTAACGAAATATAATCACAATAGTAAATCATGATATTAGATATCCAATCAAAAGTGTTTTCTTGAACTTTCTGAGTTGGTTCATAGCGTAGAGCTGTCCTTAACACCTGAACTTCTTTAAGCGTAATTTCTTTAGCAGAAGCTGCATCAAAAAGCTTTGAGCGCCAGCCTGAAATGCCATCTAAAGAACTTCTATAATTGGTATATAAGGTAAAGATTGATACAATTGCACCTAACAGAGCCGCAAATAATCCAATCACTAATTCATTCATCTTTATATCCTATATTCACTTTCTAAGATTTATTTTGACTCGCATAAATTAACCAGAACAACCTACTTGGCTTCTTCTGGTTGTGTTGGGGTAATTTTTTTGATTGGCTTGCGTTTTTTATAGCGACTACGGATAGCGTTGAGATGGTCACGGAGATCAGCATACCGCTTTTTATCTGGATAAGCATAGGCGTTGATTGCAGTAAAGTCCACAAGGAAGTCATAGATTTCTTGTAGTTTCGCACGGATTTCCTTGTTTTGACTAGGTGCTTGCCTTTTTGCTCAGCCAAGCGCTCCTTATAGGCTTTTTCAAACTGAGCCTGCGCTTTTGTCAAGGTTTCTACATGAGTTGTCAAATGCAGGGTTGAAAGGGCAGTTTGGTAGTCACTATCTTTTAGCTCCTTGAGCAAATGATTAATAGCTTCTGTCTCTTTTTCGTAGCTCATACTCGTTAGCCCAGCATAATTTTTGAAAAGTTTGCTGAGTTTGTCGTAAGCTTCCTTGCTACTTGCCTCTTTCACACGAGAGAAGGCCTTGACCAAACCAGTCAAGGTAGAAAGCGCATCATCACGCTCGCGATCAGACGCTTCCAAACTAGCCACCGTTTGACTGGCCTTGGAACGGTGCAAACCAGCTTGCAAGGTCTCAAGAAGTTTCTCCATATCCCCAAGCTTCGTTGCATAAACCTGCTCAGACTTATTGGCTTTTGTAAAAGCCCCCAACTCGTCCTTGCTCTCAGATAGAAGTTGGAAGAATTCGTTGTTTTCTAAATTACGTACAGTTAAACTCGTGATTCCATATTCTTTTTTTATAAAACGCCTCTTTCAATAATGTGTTTTTAAGTTTTTGCTCTAAAATAATCCAGAACATATCTAAATATTCGTATTTTACTCCAATAATCCAAAACACACATGTGTGTTTTGGATTATTTCCCACTAGACAAGATATTCTTCAGGTGGGATTTCTTGTCTAGGGGGTAAATATTAGAAAATATAAAATGTTTTTAATCTAAAGGTTCAATAAAGTAACGCTTCATGTTTGATAGATGACTATAAGTAATAAAGTCGTCTAAATCATAAGACAACCCTTTTTTAATTGAATTTTCTATTAACTCAATAATTTCATCATCTTCATCAGATAACGGTTCGCCTCTGCTCGGAATTAAATTTCTTGTATTAGCCTGACCTAACGTCGTAAATTTAAAGACAGTATAAATTTTATTACTTTTATAAGTTCCCTCAATAACCAGAAGACTTTTCCCTTCATAAAAAAAATCATTCACTAATTGTGCTGGTCCGCCAACACCATCAAGAGTATAGAATTTTTTGAAACCCTCTACATCTGTATTAGAAAGTTTACCACCAACTTTAATATCCCCTATTTCTGCTTTGTTCGTTACAATCCATTTATATGAGGTTCCATCGGAAAACAGATCTTCAAAAATAGCTTTACTTTTTAGATAGTGCTCTCTGAAATTTAAACGTTCAAAACATGCTTTCATAGTCTGATAATTATATTTTTGATACAAGGTAACATATTCATCTCCTAAGGTTTTCAGCATATCCATTTCAGAAAATTCATCTATAATCTTTATGTCATCTTCAATAAATCCAATCCATGTTAAAGCTCGGTCAATTTCGCCTTTAAGTGCCTCTTTCCATAACTTATTGACATACCAAAATTTGACATCCTTCAATACTAAATCTTTATACTGAGATTTCAATTCATAACAGTCAACAGAACGACCGTCTAACTCGACAGCTTCAAAATACCAATCAAAATCTGAAATATCCGGACTCTGCACTTGTTTAATCACTTCTAAAAGTTCTTGATGTTGCTTGCTACTTTGTTCTGACAAACTAGCGATTTCATCCCTAGTATCCTCATGCAATTTTTTATGTTGCGCAACATCAGATTTTGAGAGTGTTGAAAGATTACGTATCGTATCAGACAGACATTTTTCAAATTCATCCATCAATTCAAAAAACAGAACATGATCAAAGTCTTGGCTACTAATCATTGTTTTGAGGTGATTTTTAAATTCTTCATAATCTTTATATTTACTATTCCAGTTATACCGAATTTTTATAAGCTCTTCAGAAACTTGATTTTCCTTCCAGAATTTGGCTATATCCTCATAACTAGGATTTTCGCCATGTCTCTCCAATATATATTTTTCAAAATCATTTGCTACATTTTGAATTTTTTGGCGCTCAAGTTTTTCATCTATTCCCAGCCCCTCTAAAAGCTTGTCCAAATCCATCCCAGCAAAATCAAATAAAAAAGATATCAATTTTTGTTTATCCATATATTTTTCTCCCTAAAACACCATCTCCCCACTCTCTTCCAGTGTAAACTTGACATTATCCTCAATCCACTTGCGGCGTGGTTCGACCTTGTCTCCCATGAGGACATTGACACGGCGTTCAGCGCGTGCTAGGTCTTCGATCGTAACACGGATAAGAGTGCGAGTTTCTGGATTCATGGTTGTTTCCCAGAGCTGGTCTGCATTCATCTCACCAAGACCTTTGTAGCGTTGGAGGGTAGCGCCTTTGCCAAATTGCTTGCGGAGTTCTTCTAGCTCTCCGTCCGTCCAAGCATAGGCCACTTCTTCTTTCTTGCCTTTACCTTTGGACATCTTGTAAAGAGGCGGAAGGGCGATATAGACATGTCCTGCCTCAACTAGCGGACGCATATAACGGTAGAAGAATGTTAAAAGAAGAGTTTGGATATGGGCACCATCGGTGTCCGCATCGGTCATGATAATAATCTTGTCATAGTTGGCATCTTCAATAGAGAAGTCTGCTCCGACACCCGCTCCGATGGTATAAATCATGGTATTGATTTCTTCATTTTTGAGAATATCTGCCATCTTGGCCTTGGCTGTATTAATCACCTTACCACGAAGAGGTAGGATAGCTTGGAACTTACGGTCACGGCCTTGCTTGGCAGAACCACCGGCAGAATCCCCCTCAACTAGGTAGAGTTCATTCTTGGCAGGATTCTTAGACTGGGCTGGGGTCAATTTTCCAGACAACAAGCCCTTGTCTTTCTTGTTTTTCTTACCATTTCGGCTCTCATCACGCGCCTTGCGAGCCGCTTCACGGGCATCACGCGCCTTGATAGCTTTGCGAATAAGATTGGAAGCCAATTCTCCATTTTCCATAAGGAAGAAAGTTAGTTTTTCAGCCACAATCCCATCCACAATCGGACGAGCTAGTGGACTTCCAAGTTTGTCCTTGGTCTGTCCTTCAAACTGGAGGTGTTCTTCAGGTACTAAGATAGAAAGAACGGCCGCTAGTCCCTCACGATAGTCTGAACCTTCAAGATTTTTATCTTTTTCCTTGAGGAGCCCAGTCTTACGCGCGTAGTCGTTCATGACCTTAGTAATGGCTGACTTGAGTCCTGTCTCATGCGTCCCCCCATCCTTGGTACGTACGTTATTGACAAAGGATAGAATATTATCTGAAAATCCATCATTGTACTGGAGGGCTACTTCTACTTGGAAACCATTGTCTTCCCCTTCAAAGTATAGGACTGGCGTCAAGGTTTCCTTGTCTTCATTGAGGTAAGAAACAAAGTCTTGTACCCCGTTCTCATAATGGAATTCGATTGCTTCATCTGTTCGCTTATCTGTCAAAGACAAGGTAACATTTTTTAAGAGAAAGGCTGACTCATTGAGTCGTTCTGAAATGGTATTGTACTTGAAGTCAGTCGTAGAAAAAATCGTCGCGTCAGGCATGAAGGTAACCTTGGTACCTGTCTTAGACTTGGGTGCTGTACCAATTTTCTTCAAGGTTGTGACGGGTTTCCCACCATTTTCAAAACGTTGCTTGTAGACTGTACCGTCACGAGTAATTTCAACTTCTAGCCAACTAGAAAGGGCATTAACAACGGAAGAACCAACCCCGTGGAGACCTCCAGATGTCTTATAGCCACCTTGACCAAATTTTCCTCCAGCGTGGAGAATGGTAAAGATAACTTCAACAGTTGGAATTCCCATGGCGTGCATCCCAGTTGGCATCCCTCGACCATGGTCTTGAACGGTTAAACTGCCGTCCTTATTGATAGTCACATCAATACGGTCACCAAATCCAGACAAGGCTTCATCTACTGCATTGTCCACAATTTCCCAGACTAGATGATGGAGACCAGCACCGTCGGTCGATCCAATATACATCCCTGGACGTTTACGGACCGCATCCAACCCTTCTAGCACCTGAATGGCGTCATCATTGTAGTTATTAATATTGATTTCCTTTTTTGACACAAGGAACCTCCTATTTGTTCATCTTTTCTATTTTACAGGTTTTCTAGCGATTTTGCAAAGCTTTTCCCTTTCAGCTGTCACAATTTCACAGGATATTCTCTGACTTTCTATAGCATTTCATGGTATAATAGTTCTATGATGACATTTGTATTATTAATTTTAGCTTATCTGCTAGGTTCGATTCCATCTGGTCTTTGGATTGGACAAATCTTCTTTCAAACAAATCTGCGTGAACATGGTTCTGGAAACACCGGAACAACCAATACTTTCCGAATTTTAGGTAAGAAAGCGGGTATGGCAACCTTTGTGATTGACTTCTTTAAAGGAACCTTGGCCACTCTCCTTCCAATCCTTTTCCACCTTCAAGGTGTATCACCTCTTGTATTTGGACTTTTGGCTGTGATTGGACATACCTTCCCTATCTTTGCAGGATTTAAGGGTGGCAAGGCTGTCGCAACCAGTGCTGGATTGATTTTCGGATTTGCGCCTGTTTTCTGTCTCTATCTAGCAATCGTATTCTTTGGAAGCCTCTATCTAGGTAGTATGATTTCACTGTCTAGCGTTACTGCTTCTATCGCAGCCGTTATCGGAGTTCTCCTATTTCCACTATTTGGATTTATCCTGAGCAGCTACGACCCTCTCTTCATTCTGATTATCCTGGCACTTGCTAGCTTGATTATCATTCGTCACAAGGATAATATCGCACGCATCAAAAATAAAACTGAAAATCTCGTCCCTTGGGGATTGAACCTAACCCATCAAAATCCTAACAAATAAAACGCCAGTTTGAACTGACGTTTTTTGTATGCTTATTTTGACTTGATGTAATTGATACCGTCTGCCTTAGGTGCAACTGCTTTTCCAAAGAAGGCTGCCAAGACCAGGATGGTCAAGACATAAGGCGCGATTTGAAGGTAAACCGCTGGCACTCCTTGTAGGAAAGGCAATTGAGAACCGATAACTGCCAAACTTTGTGAAAGTCCAAAGAAAAGACTAGAAAGCATAGCACCAATTGGGTTCCATTTACCAAAGATCATCGCAGCAAGGGCAATAAATCCAGGACCGACAATAGTTGTCACTGAGAAGTTAACTGAAATGGATTGAGCATAAATCGCTCCCCCAATTCCACCAAGGAAACCTGAAATAACAACCCCAAGATATCTCATTTTGTAGACATTGATCCCCAAGGTATCTGCTGCTTGAGGGTGTTCACCAACAGAGCGAAGACGAAGACCAAAACGTGTCTTAAAGAGAATAAACCAAGCAAGGAAAGAGAAGGCAATCGCGATATAACCTAGTAGACTGGTTGACTTGAAGAAGATATCTCCAATCACTGGGATATCAGCCAAAACTGGGAAATCAAAACGTCCAAAAGTCTGGCTTAAGTTATCCGTTTGCCCTTTGTTATAAAGAACTTTAACCAAGAAAACTGCTAGGGCAGGAGCCATCAAGTTCAATACTGTACCACTGACAACATGGTCCGCACGAAAATGAACTGTAGCGACTGCATGGATGAGGGAGAAAATAGCTCCCACGATACCAGCAACTAACAAGGAAATCCAAGGAGTCGCTGCTCCAAGTTGTTCTGCAAACTCAAGGTTAAAGACAACCCCAGAAAAGGCCCCCATAACCATAATTCCTTCAAGACCGACATTAACGACACCACCGCGTTCAGAGAAAACTCCCCCGATACTCGTAAAAATAAGTGGTGCTGAGTAAATCAGCATAGAAGAGACCAAGAGGGTGAGTAATGTTGTAATAGACATCCTTACTTACCTCCTTTAACTTGTTTTTTAGGTTTGACAAAGCGTTCGATAATGTAGTGAACGCTGACAAAGAAGATAATAGACGCTGTTACAATGCTAACAAGCTCAGACGGAACTTGCGCTGCGTTCATACCCGGTGCTCCTACTTGCAAAACTCCAAATAAGAAGGCTGCAAAGAGAATTCCAATTGGTGAATTTCCAGCAAGCAAACTAACTGCCATCCCGTTAAATCCGATAGCTAATGATGATCCCTGAACGTAAACGTTTTGGAAAGTTCCAAGACCTTCGACCGCTCCACCAAGACCAGCCAAGGCACCAGAGATAATCATTGATAGGATGATTGTACGTTTTGCTGAAATACCAGCGTACTCTGAAGCATGGGGATTGAGACCAACTGCACGAATTTCAAAACCGAGAGTCGTTTTCTTGAGCAAGAACCAAATCACAGCTACAGCAATGATTGCAAAGAAGATTCCGATATTCATACGGGAATTTCCAGTCAACTCTGATAACCATGGTGTCTGGTATGTAGCATTGGCACTAACACGAATCGTTGAGTCTGTACTTTGCATAATATCTTTCGGAAAGGCATGAATAAAGGCATTTCCCACATACAATACAATGTAGTTCATCATGATGGTCACGATAACCTCTGACGTACCGAGATAGGCTCTGAGGATACCTGGAATCGCACCAACAATTCCACCTGCGATCAAAGCAATGATCACTGTCAATGGAATCAAAACGAGACGAGGCATATCTGGATTTGACAAGGCAAACCAACCACTGAGAATCCAGCCTGCAAGTGCTTGACCAGGAAGTCCAACGTTAAAGAAACCTGCTCGACTGGCAACTGCGAAACCAAGACCTATCAAGACAAGAGGACCCATGGCACGGAAAATTTCTCCAATCCCACGGAGGCTACCGAAAGCTGTATAGAATAACTCCTCATAACCCCAGATAGCATCATAGCCGAAGATCCACATGACAATGGCTCCGAGCAAGATTCCTAAGAATACGGAAATCAAGGGAACCGAAATTTGTTGTAATTTTTTAGACATCACTCTTCTCCTTTCCCAAGTTTCCACCAGCCATCAAGACACCAAGTTCTTGTTTGTTAGTTGTTTCTGGCGATACAATACCTTGAATCTTACCATCGTGAATAACAGCAATTCGGTCTGAGACATTTAAAATCTCATCCAATTCAAAGCTGACAACAAGGACAGCCTTCCCGTTATCACGCTCTTCAATCAAACGTTTGTGGATATATTCAATGGCACCGACATCCAAACCACGAGTTGGCTGGCTGACGATAAGGAGATCAGGATCTCGGTCAATCTCACGAGCGATAATCGCTTTTTGTTGATTTCCTCCTGAAAGAGCTGCCGCTGGAACAAATTCACTGGCAGCACGGACGTCAAACTCTTCCATCAATTTCTTAGCATGTGAAGTGATATTGGCATAGTTTAAAATACCATTCTTGCTGAGTGGTTCTTTGTAGTAGGTTTGAAGAGCGATATTTTCTGAAATCATCATCTCCAAAATCAAGCCATCACGGTGACGGTCCTCAGGAACGTGCCCCACGCTTAGTTCTGTAATTTGTCGAGGATGCATCCCCACGATTGATTTGCCTTTTAATTCAACGCTACCTGACTCAACCTTACGAAGGCCTGTAATGGCTTGAATGAGTTCAGATTGACCATTGCCATCAATACCTGCAATACCAACAATTTCACCAGCACGAACATCCAAAGAAAGATTCTTCACAGCTGGTACACCGCGGTTTTCATTGACAACCAAGTCCTTGATAGACAAGACCACTTCTTTGGGTTGTGGTGCCTGTTTTTCCGTTTTAAAGGAGACTGAGCGTCCAACCATCATTTCTGCCAAGTCCGCATTTGTTGCGCCTGCGATTTCAACTGTCTGGATTGATTTCCCACGACGGATAACCGTCACTCGATTCGATACCGCACGAATCTCATCTAACTTGTGGGTAATCAAAATGATGGACTTCCCTTCTTTGACAAGGTTTTTCATGATTGCCATCAACTCATCAATCTCTGAAGGAGTCAATACGGCTGTAGGTTCATCAAAGATAAGGATATCAGCACCACGATAGAGTGTTTTCAAGATTTCTACACGCTGTTGGGCACCAACGGAAATATCCGCCACCTTAGCAGCAGGATCCACTGCTAAACCATAACGTTCAGAAAGAGCCTTGATTTCTTTAGTAGCTCCAGCTATATCTAGAACACCATTTTTAGTGATTTCACTTCCTAAAATGATATTCTCAGCTACTGTAAAAGCCTCAACCAACATAAAATGTTGGTGAACCATCCCAATTCCAAGACCAGCGGCTTTAGATGGCGAGTCAAGTTTTACAACCTGACCATTCACCACAATTTCACCGCTCGTTGGTTCAAGAAGTCCTGCCAGCATATTCATCAGAGTGGATTTACCCGCTCCATTTTCTCCTAAAAGTGCATGGATTTCACCCTTTCGCAGTTGCAAGTTGATTTTGTCGTTTGCTACAAATTCACCAAACACCTTGGTAATATCCCGCATCTCAATGACATTTTCGTGTGCCATATGCTCTTCCTTTCAGAGGTTTATTTTATTTCAATAAAACCTGCTAATCACATTAACAAGCTCTATTGAGACAAAAGTTGCCTCAATTCTTAAAGAAGCGACCAATGGCCGCTTCCTAAGAAATGACTTTTATCCATTATTTTTCAGGAACTTTTACGCTTCCGTCAAGGATTTTAGCTTTTGCATCTTCAACAGCTTTTTTACCTTCTTCTGAAAGGTTTGTTACTGCTAGCTCAACCCCTTTATCTTTCAATGAGTAAACAATCACTTGTCCACCAGGGAATTCACCCTTTTCTGTTTTGTTGGCAATATCTTTTACAGTTGTACCAACTTGTTTCAATGTAGATACAAGAACGAAGTTAGATTCTTTACCATCTTTAGAAGTGTATTTACCTTCTGCTGCTTGGTCACGGTCTACACCGATAACCCAAACTTTTTCGTTTTCATTTTTGTTTTCGTTCAATGATTTTGCTTCAGCAAAGACACCAGCACCTGTACCACCAGCTGCTTGGTAGACAACGTCTGCACCGGCAGCGTATTGAGCTGCTGCGATTGTTTTACCTTTGGCAGCATCACCAAATGAACCAGCGTAGTCAACTTGGACTTTGATAGATGGGTCTACTGACTCAACACCAGCTTTGAAGCCAGCTGCAAAACGTGAAATAACTTCAGATTCAATACCACCTACAAAACCAACTTGTTTTGTTTTCGTAGTTTTCGCTGCTGCAACACCAGCAAGGTAAGCTGCTTCGTTATCCGCAAATCTTACGCTCGCAACATTCTTTTGACCTTCAATCACATCATCAATCAAGACATAGTTTAGGTCAGAGTGGTCTTTTGCTGCTTCCTCAACTGCATTGTGAAGAGCAAAACCAACACCGAAGATCAGGTTGTAACTTCCAGCCGCTTGTTGCAAGTTGTTAGCATAGTCTGCTTCGCTTGTTGATTGGAAGTAAGTGTAACCTTTATCTTTAGAAAGATTGTGTTCTTTACCCCAGTCTTGCAAACCTTCCCAAGCTGATTGGTTAAATGATTTATCATCAACACCACCAGTATCTGTTACGATTGCTGCTTTGGTCTTCATTTCTGATGAAGATGAAGCGGCGTTACGAGAAGAGCGGTTACCACATGCAGCAAGTCCAACTGCTGCTACTGCAACTAGACCAAGGCCTAGCCATTGTTTCTTGTTCATTACTGAACCTCCTAAATAAGATGTGCAACGATGTTGCAAGTATGGATTGGTTGGCCACAAGGACCGCATCACTCAGAGAGTGACTCAGACTAGTTTAAGTCTGTAAATGAGTATGGAAGTAACTCCCCGACCGTCATCTCGACCGTCGATTTATCTTTAGCGACTAAAGTCACTTTTAGATCTTGTTCAAAAAATTCAACCATGACCTGGCGACAAGCACCACATGGCGAGATGGGTTTTTCAGTTTGTCCGTAGACAATCAATTCTGAAAACTCCCGTTGCCCCTCCGAAACTGCTTTAAAAATAGCAGTACGTTCTCCACAATTAGTCAAGGGATAACTAGCATTCTCGATATTGACACCCGTATAAATGCTACCATCCTTGGCAACTAAAACAGCTCCGATAGGAAAGTGAGAATAAGGCACATAAGCTTTCTTGCTGGTTTCAATTGCTAGTTCAATCAACTCAGTAGTCGCCATCTGCTAATTCTCCTTTTAAGATTGTTACACCAGCAGATGTTCCGATACGGGTAGCGCCTGCTTCCACAAAAGCGACAGCATCTGCATATGAACGAGCTCCACCAGCCGCCTTAACTCCCATATCTGGCCCGACTGTTTCACGCATCAACTGAACATCCTCAATAGTGGCACCACCTGTTGAAAATCCAGTTGATGTTTTGACAAAGTCAGCGCCTGCTTTCTGGGATAATTGGCAGGCCACAACCTTTTCATCGTCTGTTAACAAGCAAGCTTCAATAATGACCTTAACCAACTTGTCACCACTTGCTTCTACGACAGCACGGATGTCCGATTCAACCAAATCCAGATTGCCTGATTTGAGGGCACCGACATTGATAACCATATCAATCTCATCTGCACCGTTTTGGACAGCTTCTTTTGTTTCAAAAGATTTCACAGATGAAGTTGTTGCTCCCAAAGGAAAACCTACTACTGTACAAACCTTTACATCTGAGCCTTCAAGCCCTGTTTTCGCATGTTTAACCCATGTAGGATTAACACAAACGCTGGCAAAGTCATACTCACGCGCTTCAGATAGCAAACGATCAATTTGTTCTTGACTTGCATCTTGCTTTAAAAGCGTATGATCGATATATTTATTTAACTTCATATTCGGATTCTCCCTGGTTTTATGAGATAATTTCTATAATTTCTCGTAAACTTTGCACTCCATCATTTATTTTAACATATTTTTGAAATTCTGTAACTAGTTCAGAAGAAATTTTTCCATTTGTATAAACTTTTGCAACAATTTCACCCTTTTGAACGGAGTCTCCAACTTTCTTTTCAAAAACAATCCCTGTTTCATAGTCCAAGTCATCAGACTTGACTGCACGACCAGCTCCTAGTCTCATGGCATAGAGTCCAAATTCCATTGCAGGAAGAGCTGAAATAACACCTGTATCTTGAGCTGGAATTTCCACCACATGGGCAACTTTGACGGGGCGATAGAGATCTTCTAAATCACCGCCTTGTGCTGCTACCATTTCTTCAAACTTAGCCAGTGCTTGGCCATTTTCCAGGTGTTGACGGATTTCCTCGATCGTTTTCTCAACATCAGCCAAACCAAGCATAATCTGAGCCAATTCGCAGATAAAGTGACTAATATCTTCTCGGCCTTTTCCTTGAAGAATCTCGATCGCCTCAAGGATTTCGAGACGATTCCCAATGGCTCTTCCCAAGGGCTGACTCATATCGGTAATGACTGCTACCGTCTTTCGACCAACTGCCTTACCAAGATCCACCATGGTTTGAGCCAATTCGCGCGCCTCATCAACCGTCTTCATGAAGGCACCTTCACCGACCGTTACGTCTAGCAAAATGGCATCCGCTCCTGCAGCAATTTTCTTGCTCATCACCGAACTAGCAATCAAAGGAATCGTGTCGACAGTTGCTGTCACATCACGGAGGGCATAGAGAAGTTTGTCTGCTTTAACCAGCTGATCGGACTGCCCAATGACAGATACACCAATATCCTGTACCTGACGAATAAAATCTTCTTGACTTCGCTCGACTTGATAGCCCTTAATGGACTCCAATTTATCAATTGTCCCACCAGTATGGCCGAGACCACGACCACTCATTTTAGCAACGGGCACACCGAAACTCGCAACAAGTGGAGCCAAGATTAAGGTCACCTTATCACCTACACCACCAGTCGAATGCTTATCAACTTTAACCCCCTCAATAGCTGACAAATCAAACTCCTGACCTGTCTTGACCATATTCATCGTCAGATCAGAAATCTCACGTGTGGTCATTCCTTTAAAATAAACAGCCATAGCAAAAGCAGACATTTGATAATCTGGAACTGTTCCAGCCACATAGCCTTCTACCAGCCACTTGATTTCAGCTGCAGTCAGTTCTTGACCATCTCGTTTCTTTTGGATTAAATCAACTGCTCTCATTCTTTCACACTTCTAAGGATATAGTATCCCTTATCTTTCTTTACGATTTCACAATTGCCAAAAACGTCTTTCATCTTACTTTTAGCACTTGGAGCTCCTTGTTTTTTCTGAATGACGATGGTTAAATCTCCTCCGTCTTTCAAGAAATCTCTGCTCTTTTCGATAATCTCATGAACAACCTGTTTGCCCGCTCGAATGGGCGGGTTGGAAATAACGTGGTCAAATTTCCCTTCAACTTGGTCATAGATATTGGATTGAAAAATCGTTGCTTCTACTTTATTTCGTTCAGCATTTTGTCGCGCTAGGTCCAAGGCACGATTATTGATATCAACCATGGTCGCCTGAACTCCATAAGCCTTGGCTAACGACAAACCCAATGGCCCATAACCACAACCCACATCAAGGACCGTCTCTCCTTCATTTACCTCTAGACACTTGAGCAAGAGCTGACTCCCAAAGTCAACCATTTTCTTGCTAAAAACACCCGCATCCGTCAAAAAGGTCATGTTTTCTCCCAACAACTCCACTCTCAACTCATGAATGTCGTGAGCAGCATCAGGATTTTCTGCATAATACATTTTACTCATAAAACTATTTTACCATAATTTGGCTTGAATTGTAAATCGTTTACAAAGTGATGATCAAATGAAAAAGACTGAAGAATCCTAGTCAAAAGACCTTTTCTTCAATCTCTTTCAATTATCAGAAATACATTACAATCTATCAGGAACTACAAATTATCATAGTCAGGAAAAAACAGATCGCCTGTAATCAAGCGCATTTTTATCACTATTGCTTAACCTTAAAATACTTTATTATCAACAGGATTCCCAATATGATGTTTAGATAAAAACCCAACTGATAAGTTTGTGTCAAGATTTCCAAACTTGTCCAAAGTCGTATCAAATCTTCTAGTGACATACGGAATAAATAACCCTCTGTAGCAATCCACAAAATCAAAAATAGATAACTACCAGCAGCAAGCCATTTTGTCCACTGCTTTTTTACTAGCCAAGTAATCAAGAGTGAACAGATAAAGATAACTGTTACAAGGAGATGATCCATTAAGAAGGTAAAACCGTAATAGGTTTCTACAAAGCGTCTACCATTATCCGCATTCGCTCCCCTTATAAAAGGTAAGGCAAAACTTAAAATAAAACAGAGTTCCAATATATAACTTTTTAAGATTTTCATGACACACCTCCTATAAGTTGTGAACCACAAAGCCCACTTTCAATAACTGATAAGTCTTCAGAAACCATTCTCTATCTCATCATTAAATTATTCAACCTCCATCTACCTCTATTATACGATATTGACTTACTACCATCAAGAAACCGCTTTATCTTTTTAGCTTTTTATGGTATGATAAACAAAATATCTAGGGGAAAACAAATGACCAACGAATTTTTACATTTTGAAAAAATCAGTCGCCAGACTTGGCAATCATTGCATCGCAAAACAACCCCTCCCTTGACAGAGGAAGAGTTAGAATCCATCAAGAGCTTCAATGACCAGATTAGTCTGCAGGACGTAACAGACGTCTATCTTCCCCTTGTCCATCTTATCCATATTTACAAGCGCACTAAAGATGATTTGGCATTTTCAAAAGGAATTTTTCTTCAACGCGAAAGTAAATCTCAGCCTTTTATCATTGGGGTTTCTGGTAGTGTTGCTGTGGGCAAATCGACTACTAGTCGCTTACTTCAGATTCTTCTATCACGTACTCTACCGGATGCTACTGTAGAGCTAGTGACAACTGACGGTTTTCTCTATCCCAATCAAACCTTGTTGGATCAAGATATCTTAAATCGCAAAGGTTTTCCTGAAAGTTATGATATGGAAGCCTTGCTGAATTTTCTTGACCGCCTAAAGAATGGGCAAGATGTCGATATTCCTGTCTATTCTCATGAAGTGTATGACATCGTACCTGGAAAGAAACAACGTGTCAAAGCTGCTGATTTTGTCATTGTCGAGGGGATAAATGTCTTTCAAAACCCTCAAAATGAGCGCCTTTACATTACTGATTTCTTTGATTTCTCCATCTATGTGGATGCAGCAGTTGAAGACATTGAAAGCTGGTATCTGGATCGTTTCTTAAAGCTGCTCAGCTTTGCCCAAAATGACCCCAACAGCTACTACCACCGCTTTACACAAATGCCGATTGGAGAAGTTGAAGCTTTTGCTCACCAAGTTTGGACCAGTATTAATCTCACAAATCTACAAAACTATATCGAACCGACAAGGAATCGCGCCGAGGTCATTCTCCACAAGACTAAAAACCATGAAATCGATGAAATTTACCTAAAAAAATAATTTCCCCTTGTCAAAACCTAAGTTTTCATATATAATGGTATAGTTAGTAAATATGGAGGTAAGAACATTGGCAAACATTAAATCAGCTATCAAACGCGCTGAATTGAACGTTAAACAAAACGAAAAAAACTCAGCTCAAAAATCAGCTATGCGTACTGCTATCAAAGCTTTCGAAGCAAACCCTTCTGAAGAACTTTTCCGTGCTGCTAGCTCAGCTATCGACAAAGCAGAAACTAAAGGTTTGATTCATAAAAACAAAGCAAGCCGCGATAAAGCTCGTCTTTCAGCTAAACTTGCTAAATAAGAAACAGTCCATAGAGGCTGTTTTTTTGTCCTCTAATCAGAAAAGGTAGAAAATGAAAATCGCAATCATAGGATATTCTGGAGCAGGCAAGTCAACTCTAGCTGAAAAGTTGTCAAACTACTACTCCATCCCCAAACTGCATATGGACACACTCCAATTTCAACCTGGTTGGCAAGACAGTGACCGCGAATGGATGCTGGACGAGATGAAAAACTTTCTCACAAAGCACGAAGCTTGGGTCATCGACGGCAACTACTCTTGGTGTTGCTATGAAGAAAGAATGCAGGAAGCTGACCAAATCATCTTTCTCAATTTTTCACCATGGACTTGTTTCTTTCGAGCCTTCAAACGGTATCTCACTTACCGAGGCAAGGTCAGAGAAAGTATGGCAGCAGGCTGTCCTGAACGCTTTGACTGGGATTTTATCAGATGGATTCTCTGGGATGGGCGGACAAAGAATGCTAAAGAACGCTATCAACGGGTTCAAGAAAACTACCCAGAGAAAGTAATTGTTCTCCGGTCTCAAAAGGAGATGGAGTACTTCTTAGAAAATCTAGCGCATAACAAGAAAAACCAACGTGTCTAACGTTGGTTTTTTGCTTTTACCCAATCACACTTCCGTTTGGTACAGCTGGATCCACTGTGAGAAGGGTTAATTTGCCATCATGTTCAGCTGAGAGAATCATCCCTTGACTGACATATTTCTTCATCATTTTACGTGGTTTAAGGTTAGCAACGATTTGGACTTTCTTGCCGACCAATTCTTGTTCGTTTGGATAGTATTTTGCAATTCCTGAGAGGATTTGACGATCTTCACCATCACCAGCATCTAGGCGGAATTGAAGTAACTTGTCAGAACCTTCCACTTTAGAAACTTCTTTGACTTCTGCGACACGGATTTCAACCTTGTCGAAGTCTTCAAACTTGATTTCATCCTTGTTGAGTTTGAGTTCAACTTCATCTGGATTCCATTCTTTTTCGACTGCTGGTTTGTTGCTTTCCATTTGTTCCTTGATATAGGCAATCTCTTCTTCCATATCCAGACGTGGGAAGATTGGAGTTCCTTTGGCAACTACAGTCACACCTGCAGGGAAATCTGCCAAGCTCAAGTTTTCTAGGCTCACCACTTCTTCCAAGCCAAGTTGAGTCATGACCGCGCGACTAGTTTCCATCATAAATGGCTCAATCAAGTGTGCTACAACACGAAGGCTGGCTGCCAAGTGGCTCATGACACTTGCCAATTGGTCACGAAGGGCTTCATCCTTAGCCAAGACCCATGGGGCTGTCTCATCGATATATTTGTTAGTGCGAGAGATAAGGGTCCAGACTGCTTCAAGGGCACGTGGGTAATCAACGGCTTCCATGTGTGTATGGTAGTCTGCGATTGATTGTTCTGCAACCTCAGCAAGAGCATTATCAAACTCTGTTACACCCTCTACATAGGCAGGGATTTGCCCATCAAAATACTTGTTAATCATGGAAACCGTACGGTTAAGGAGGTTTCCAAGATCATTTGCTAATTCATAGTTGATACGGCCTACATAGTCTTCAGGAGTGAAGGTTCCATCTGAACCAACTGGAAGGCTACGCATGAGGTAGTATCGAAGTGGATCAAGTCCATAACGTTCTACTAACATTTCAGGGTAAACGACATTCCCTTTAGACTTAGACATCTTGCCGTCTTTCATGACGAACCAACCGTGGGCAATCAAGCGGTCAGGCAATTTCATATCCAACATCATGAGAAGGATTGGCCAGTAGATGGAGTGGAAACGAAGAATATCTTTTCCAACCATGTGGAAGACCGTTCCATTCCAGAATTTATCATAGTTAGCATGATCGTCTTGACCGTAATCAAGAGCAGTCGCATAGTTAAGAAGGGCATCAATCCAAACGTAGACAACGTGTTTGGGATTTGATGGGACTGGAACACCCCAGGTAAAGGTTGTACGAGAAACTGCTAAGTCTTCCAAACCTGGCTCGATGAAGTTACGCAACATTTCATTGAGACGACCATCTGGAGTGATGAAATCAGGGTGAGATTTGAAAAATTCTACCAAACGATCTTGGTATTTGCTGAGGCGAAGGAAGTAAGATTCTTCAGAAACCCATTCCACTTCGTGACCTGATGGAGCGATACCGCCCGTCACATTTCCAGCTTCATCACGGAAAACTTCCGCAAGCTGGCTTTCTGTAAAGAATTCCTCATCTGATACTGAATACCAACCAGAATATTCGCCCAAGTAGATATCATCTTGAGCAAGCAAGCGTTCAAAGACCTGAGCTACAACTTTTTCATGGTAATCATCAGTTGTACGGATAAATTTATCATATGAGATATCGAGTAATTTCCAGAGTTCTTTGACGCCAACTGCCATGCCATCAACATAGGCTTGTGGTGTGATGCCAGCTTCTTCCGCTTTTTGTTGGATCTTTTGACCATGCTCATCAAGACCTGTCAGATAAAAGACATCGTAGCCCATGAGGCGTTTGTAGCGAGCTAGGACATCACAAGCGATGGTTGTGTAGGCAGAACCGATATGAAGTTTACCAGATGGATAGTAAATCGGTGTTGTAATATAAAAATTCTTTTCAGACATAATTTTTCCTTTCCAGGCAAATGAAACCTGTTTTTCTAACACTTCATTATATCATATTTTTAGTGATTTTCGATAGGAAAATCCATACAAAAACAAGACAGACAACTATCCATCTTGTTTTTTTCTGTTCTATATCTTATTCATAACGAAGGGCTTCAATCGGATCAAGCTTAGACGCTTTATTGGCTGGCAAGACTCCGAAAACCATCCCAACACTGGCTGACACAGCCAAGCTAAAGAGAGCGATTGGGAGGGAAACCCCAACTTCAATACCTGCAATCATGTTTTGAAGCAGTACTCCAGCTAACATGGTCATTCCAGCAGCAATCCCAAGACCGATGACACCACCTAGCAAGGTCAAGATCATAGACTCAATCAAAAACTGTACCAAGATATTAGCCCGTGTAGCTCCAAGCGCCTTACGTAGACCAATCTCACGCGTGCGTTCTGTAACCGAAACTAGCATGATATTCATAACACCAGTTCCCCCGACAAAGAGAGAGATTCCTGCGATGGCACTGATAATGGTGGTCATAAAACCAAAGAGTTGTTGTACTTCTTGGAAGGCGGCAGTTGCGTCCGCAACTTGGTACTCTCCTTGCTGAAGACCAGCAATCTCGGTCAGTTTTCGAGCCAACTCTGGTCCCAAGGTCTGCGTTAGACTAGTATCATTGACACGAAAGACGATATTCGAGATTTCATCAGTATTAAAATTGGCTGCGAGAGAGATATTAGTCGTAATTGGAAGACCACCAATCCCAAAGGCTTTAGCAGTTTTAGCTTCATTGCTAGTATAAACGCCAATCACACGGTAACTAAATTCATTAACAGAGATGATTTGATTAACCGCAGCTTCGGGACTATCAAACAAACTCTTGGCTAGTTCTTCGTCCAGCAAAATCACACTGGCAAATTCCTTGTAGTCTTGCGGTCTTAGACTTCTACCCGCAACGATTTCATTTTCAACTGCGTTCATGTAGGTGCTATTTCCGCCTGTCAGATTCGCTCGTTCAACCTTCTTATCCTTATAAGATAAGGTAACGTTGGTCGAGTTGGTGACATAGTAACTGTCTACTCCTTTGAGTTTGGCAGCCTCCTTGACCCAAGATTCTAGTGGTTTTGGTGGTTCAACATGAACATCCTCTTCTTTCCCGCTGACTGTCAAAGCTGACTGACGCTGAGTAAAGGAGCCATCCTTGCTCTTGATAGGAGAGAAAAATACATGGATATCCTTCTGCGATTTGGTCATGTTTTTATTGACCTGACGAGACATAGAGTCGCCAAGAGCCATGATGACAACGACAGACGAAACTCCGATGATAATCCCAATCATGGTGAGGAAGGAACGCATCTTGTGAGCCATGATGGATGAAAAGGCAAATTTCAGATTCTGCATCTTAGTTTTCCTCCTTTTCTAGGGCACTGTCTGATGAGATAACACCATCACGAATGACAATTTGGCGTTTGGCATAGGCAGCAATCTCAGGCTCATGCGTGACCATGATAATGGTTTTCCCTTCCTTGTTTAACTCCACCAACAGCTGCATGATTTGATTTCCCGTCTTGGTATCCAAGGCTCCTGTAGGTTCGTCTGCTAGGATGATAGAAGGATTATTTACCAATGCACGGGCAATCGCTACACGTTGCTTTTGACCACCTGATAACTCGGAAGGCAAATGATGACTGCGCTCCGTCAGCTCAACCTTTTCCAGAAATTCCTCAGCCAATTTCCGACGTTTAGAAGCCGAAACTCCAGCGTAAATCAAGGGCAATTCGACGTTTTGAAGCGCATTGAGCTTAGACAAGAGAAAGAACTGCTGAAAGACAAAGCCGATTTGCTGGTTGCGGACCTTGGCCAGTTGTTTCTCTCCAAGACCTGCAACTTCTTTACCTTCAAGGTAGTACTCTCCACTGGTTGGTGTATCCAACATTCCGATGGTATTCATCAAGGTAGACTTACCAGAACCAGATGGTCCCATAATGGCAACAAACTCACCTTCATGAACTTCTAGACTGATATTTTTAAGGACCTGCAGTTCTTGGTCACCATTTCGATAACTTCTACAGATATTTTTGAGACTAATTAGTTTCTTCATCAGCCTTCACCTCTTTTCCTTCTTCCAAGGAAGATGTTGGATTACTGATGACCTTGGCACCGTCTGTCAAACCTGAAGTAATTTCTTGGTTGTCTGCGTCCGCATTCCCCAAAGTAACTTCTACCTTCTTCGCTTTTTTCTGGTCGTCAACGATCCAGACATAGTTTTTGTCATTTTCGGTAACAACACTTGTCAGAGGAACAAGGATGGCCTTACTCTTGTTTTTGACTTCCACACTGACAGAGAAGCCTTGTTTCAACTCACCGATATCGCTAGTCACATCAACAGTATAAGGGTACTTAGATCCAGTATTTCCTCCAAGGGCTGCATTTGCTGCTTCTCCATTGTTTTTAGGATAATCAGAAATATAGCTGATTTTTCCTGTCCAGCTCTTATCTTGGTAAACCTTCGAAGTAAAGGTAACTTCTTGGCCTACAGAAAGGTTAGCAAGGTTGTATTCAGACAACTCCCCTTTGACCTGCAAGTTTTCATTACTTACAACATGAACTACCACTTGGCTGTTACCCGTTGGTGATTTGGAAACATTACGATTAACTTCAACTACAGTCCCTTCAAGTGTACTGAGGACAGTTGCGGCATCTAGCTGTGCTTGAGCCTTGTTGAGCTGAGCCACAGCATCTGCACGGTTATCCTTGGCATCACTTATTTGAGAATCAATAGAGGATACGGAAGAAGTTGCTGCTTGCGCTTGTTCTGGGAGTCCAGCTTCTGTTGGAACCTGTGGAGAAGCTGGTGTAGCTGATGCATTTTCACGAGCCTTGTTTAACTCCTCGATATGACGGTCTGCCTTTGCAACTGCACGATCAGCCGCATCATAGGCAGCTTGAGCATCTGCACTGCTGTATTTGACCAAAGCTTGCCCTTCTTCGACCTTGTCCCCAACCGAAACGAGAATTTCATCTAAATCTCCCTTACTAGCATCAAAATAAACGTATTGTTCATTTTTTGCTGTAACCGTACCTGACAAGAGAACCGATGAAGCAACGGAACCTTCCTTAGCAGTAACGATATGAGAGGTTTCCTCCTTGACTGCTGACTGGGAAGGTTGTCTAAAAATCAAAATCCCCGCAGCACCGATAACAATAGCACTGGCAACACCAATCGCTGTGTATAATTGCCATTTTTTTGCCTTCTTATTTCTTTTCATTTTCAAGCTCCTTTAATCTTTTGCCTTACAAAAACCATTATATCAGAAATACCAAGCCCAAACAATGACAGTTCAGATGGAAACAATGACAATTCAGGACCATTATTTCGTTCGGTATTCGTTTATTGGATTGTTGTGCTAGATATATAATACAATATCTTTTTGAATTTGGCAAGCGTTTTTATAATTTTTTTATCGTAGCAGATTTTTGCATTCAAAAAATAAAAACGATAGAATATGACTATCAAAGCTATAAGGAGTTTTCTATGAGAGAATATGATATCATCGCCATTGGTGGAGGAAGCGGCGGCATTGCCACTATGAACCGCGCTGGCGAACACGGTGCTAAAGCTGCTGTTATCGAAGAGAAAAAATTAGGTGGAACCTGCGTCAATGTCGGCTGTGTTCCTAAGAAAATCATGTGGTATGGAGCGCAAATCGCTGAAAACTTCCACCACTACGGCCCTGACTATGGTTTTACAAGTTCAGATGTTCAATTTGATTTTGCTAAACTTCGTCAAAACCGTGAAGCCTACATTGATCGCGCTCGCTCATCTTATGATGGAAGTTTCAAGCGCAACGGGGTTGATTTGATTGAAGGTCGTGCTCATTTTGTTGATTCCCACACAGTCAGCGTTAATGGTGAATTGATTCGTGCCAAGCATATCGTGATTGCGACTGGCGCTCGTCCAAGCATCCCAACTATTCCTGGAGCTGAACTCGGTGGTAGCTCAGACGATGTCTTCGCTTGGGAGCAACTTCCTGACTCCGTTGCGATTCTTGGAGCTGGTTATATCGCCGTTGAATTAGCAGGTGTTCTCCACGCGCTAGGAGTAAAAACGGATTTGTTTGTCCGTCGTGATCGTCCCTTGCGTAGTTTTGACAGCTATATCGTTGAAGGACTTGTCAATGAAATGGAAAAAACAGCTCTACCTTTGCACACACATAAGGTACCCGTCAAGCTCGAAGAAACGGAGCAAGGTATTACCATTTATTTCGAAGACGGTTCTAGTCACACTGCCAGCCAAGTTATCTGGGCTACCGGTCGCCGTCCAAATGTAGACGGTCTAGAGTTAGAAAAGGCTGGCGTTACACTCAACCAACGTGGATTTATCCAAGTGGATGAGTATCAGAATACAGTTGTAGATGGCATCTATGCTCTTGGAGATGTGACTGGTGAGAAGGAACTGACCCCAGTAGCCATCAAGGCAGGACGTACCCTATCTGAACGCCTTTTCAACGGGAAAACAAATGCCAAGATGGACTACACGACTATCCCTACAGTTGTCTTCTCCCACCCAGCAATCGGAACCGTTGGTTTAACTGAGGATCAAGCTATAAAAGAATACGGCAAAGATAACATCAAAGTCTACAAGTCAAGCTTTGCATCCATGTACTCAGCCGTTACAAACCATCGTCAAGAGTCTCGCTTCAAACTCATCACCACCGGTGCTGACGAAAAAGTTGTTGGACTACACGGACTTGGTTACGGAGTGGATGAGATGATTCAAGGATTCGCTGTTGCCATCAAGATGGGTGCAACCAAGGCGGACTTTGATGCTACAGTAGCTATCCACCCAACCGCTTCAGAAGAATTTGTGACCATGCGCTAATTATCGCAAGAGACCTCTTGAGGTCTCTTTTTACTTGTAAAATCGGCCGTTACAAAATTGTTACCTTGATTTCAAAAATAGGTTGACTTTTCTTTCTAAATTAGTATAATAGTTACTATAATTTTGAAAAGAGGTTAACAGTTTTGAAAAAAGCTCATATCTATGCTATCCCTGCTATCGGTGCTGCTCTCATCGCTGTATTGGCACAAATCAGTCTCCCTATTGGTCCTGTACCTTTCACTTTGCAAAACTTTGCAATCGGTCTGATTGCTACTGTTTTTAGACCTAGGGAAGCTGTTTTATCTGTAGCTCTCTATCTCTTGCTGGGTGCCATTGGTTTACCTGTTTTTGCAGGGGGAGGAGCTGGATTTCACGTTTTAGTCGGCCCAAGTGCAGGCTATCTTTGGTTCGACCTTGTCTATGCTGGACTTACATCTTATCTCATCCATCAAAATAGTGGCTATATCCGCATTTTCCTAGCCAACCTCTTGGGTGACTCCCTCGTCTTTGTCGGGGGAATTCTCAGCCTCCACTTCCTTGCTGGTATGCCACTTGACAAGGCACTCGCTGTTGGCGTCCTTCCCTTTATCCTCCCTGATCTTGGTAAGATTATTGCCATTAGTTTCATTAGTCGTCCCCTACTCGAACGATTGAAAAGTCTTCCATATTTTTCAAGATAAAAGAATAGTCCAGAACCATTGTTCTGGACTATTTCCTTTCTAAGAATCAACTGTACACTATTTAGCTACTCTACTATTCTTATACCAGTATGAATATTAATCGTTTTATTCTTCAAATTATAGTTATTCACGATATGCAAAGTAGAAAAGTATTCTAATTGATTCAAACCAAATATGCTTCCATTGATTTTGGATGCTTAGCAATTGTATACTTTTCAGAAAACGCATTTTCACTGATAGAGCTATATTTTATAAATTATTTGTGATACAATAGAGCTACCTAAAAGATTCAGAAAATTTAATGTTCATTGATTGTTTATATTAACTTGAACATTCTGATTTTTCTTCATTCAAAAATAACTGTAAATAATTATAAGTAGAAAGGTAATTCTATGGCAAAGAATACTCGTGAGCTAATCATTGGGGCTCTCATCACACTAGCTAAGAAAAATCCTCAGCGTAGTTCCTTTACAATGACTGAAATTGCTGCTGAAGCTGGTATTTCACGACAAGCGATTTATCAAAAGCATTTTAACAACTTTGAAGATATTATCGAATACATTCACGAAGAGACCAATCAGGACATTTTTAACGTCTTTAATAAGTACTGCCCTAGCAATGATGGAGATCCTATCAGCTTTTTAGCAGACCATATACTTCCTCTCATATACGAAAAAAGGAAAGTTATTAACACCTTGTATACCACACAAGTCGACCCATGTTGGAAGGAATTTCTGCGTGGAATATACTCAGAGTGGGTACTAAAGAATGTCAATTACCAACTGAAATATAATTTTAATAAAGAGGACATCGCTTATATCATTACGACCATGGCAATCTCTTTCATTGAAGTCTGGATTCGTAAAGATAATCCAATACCACCTGAAGAGTATAGAGAGACTTTCATTCAATTATCTAAGACTTCTCTCTGTGACTATATTGTGTCCTAAAAAAGAATCTTGAGTTGCACTCAAGATTCTTTTTATTGTTGCCCTTTAAAGGTATCGACCATTACCTGAAATTCTTCATTGGAAAGCGTGATTCCTTTTCCCATTTTGGTATGGTCTGGGCTCCAAGCGCGAATGTCAAACTTTGCAGGGGCACCATTAAAGCTAACGCGATTTAGTTCTTTTGTCCATCCTTTGTCATTTTCAGACAAGGTGAGCAAGTGTTCTTCGATTTCAAATGTAAATTCTGCCATTTTAACTCCTTTATGTGATATGCTTTCTATAGTCTATTCGTAAAAATCTTGTGGTTTTTAGGAAAATTTTATATAATGTGGATATATAAGAAGGGAGGATTCTATGAGACAGACATTCAAACTAGTTCTAGGTAAACTACATGGTTTTCTCAATGGGAATGATGATCATCCTCAAATCGAGGACAACTCCCTCACTGCTATGATTGAACAAGCCATCCATAAAAAGACGGCTGTTCATGTGATACTTGCTGAGACAAGTTTTACGGGTGATATTGTCAAACACGATGCTAATCGCCAACAAATTATCGTCAAAAATTTTTCAAAAAACGTGACCCGAATCATTCGTATCAGTGACATTAAGCGACTTCGTTTTGTTCCCTCAACTGTACAAAAAGCTCAGAAAAGCCTATTTAAGAAAGAGTGAGATGTTCTTTGCATCCCACTCTTTTTCTTAACGGATTTGTTCAAAATGAAGATGAACGGCGATATGGTCGCCATAACCACTTCTCTCCAAATCGCGTTGCAAACGATAAGAGATATAGTGTTCTGCAATTGTGATGTAACCAGCTCCAAGTAAGCGGTGCTCAACCATTGACTGGATCATGCTGATAGTAGCACGTTCTACTTTTGCTTCTTCCAAGTCCAAAACGACTTTTTTAGTAACTTGCGCTAAGTTTTGACGTAGGTCATCAGTCAAAACATAAACTGTTTGGGCTGCTTTTAGAACAGCTTGGTAAATTTTATCTGGATCAAATTCAGCAATTTCTCCATTACGTTTGATTACTTGCATAAGGTTCTCCTTTATTCTTTGTTTTCTTTGATTTCAGCCAGCATCTTTTCTTCTTCGGCTGTCAGTTTATAGTTTTCTAGCAGGTCAGGTCTGCGTTCGTAGGTTTTCTTTAGACTCTCATACAGCCGCCACTGGCGAATCTTTTCATGGTGCCCACTCATGAGCACATCTGGAACCACCATACCTCGATAGTCATAAGGGCGAGTGTACTGAGGATATTCGAGAAGACCCGAAGAAAAGCTATCATCCTGGTGACTAGACTCCTTACCAATCACTTCCGGTATCAATCGCACAGTCGCATCGATCATGGTCATGGCCGCCAATTCTCCTCCAGTCAAAACATAGTCTCCTAGGGAAATTTCATCAGTTACCAAGGTCTTGATGCGCTCGTCATACCCTTCATAATGACCGCAGATAAAGATTAGTTCTTCCTCTTGAGCCAAATCCTCAGCATAAGTCTGATCAAACTGCTTTCCAGCTGGATCGAGGAGAATGACGCGCGGATTTTTCTTTTCAATAGCATCAAAGGCATCGAAAATGGGTTGAGCCCTTAGCAACATCCCCTGACCGCCTCCGTAAGGTTCATCGTCAACATGACGGGCCTTTTCAGCATATTCTCTGAAATTATGATACTGGATATCCAAGAGCCCTTTTTCTCGAGCCTTCCCAACAATCGAGTGTTCCAGCGGAGAAAACATCTCAGGAAAGAGGGTTAAAATATCAATCTTCATCATCTAGTCCTTCTAAGATTTCCACTTCGACCCGCTTGTTTGGAATATCAACATTGAGAACTACTGGTGGAATGTAAGGTAAAAGCAAATCTCGCTTACCTTTTCGCTTGACTACCCAGACATCATTGGCTCCCGGTTGTAGGATTTCCTTGATAGTTCCTATCAAGTTATCACCCTCGTAAACATCCAAACCGATAATCTCGTGATAATAGAATTCTCCATCATCTAGATCGTTCAAATCTTCCTCGGCGACCTTGAGACTATAACCCTTGTACTTTTCAATCGCATTGATATGGTACATGTCTTTGAATTTGATAATGTCAAAGTTCTTATGCTTACGGTGACTTGCGATGGTCACTGTTTGGACAAACTGGTCTTTATCATCAAATAAAGCCAGCTCTGCCCCTTTTTTAAACCGTTCCTCAGCAAAATCCGTCACAGACAAGACTCGCATCTCACCTTGTAGACCCTGCGTATTAACGATTTTCCCAACATTAAAGTAGTTCATCTTGTCTCCTGTACTCTCCTTCTTTCCATCTTATTCTGACAATTCTCGAATAATATTCGCAATTTTTTCTGATTCAGACCATTGTAAATAATGGTGATTCCCTCCTAAAATGAGTTTAGTATTGGAAGTCCAATATTCTGAGTCTCTGTATTCTTTTTCTCTATAAGCCTGACAAAAAATAAATACAGGGACATGAGCTTCTATAGATACATTCTTAAAATCTTCCTCAGTAATCTCACAATATATATGAAATTCTGGAACTTGTCTTTCCAACTCTGAATCTTTTTCTTGCACTAAATCCCAGATTTCTTCATTAGTTTCAGAGCTAAATGCTGCTTGAGTTATGTTCTTAAAATAGACTTCGGGGCCACACTCTTCAATCAGTCTCATTTGCTCTTCCATTTCTGGATAAGGATTTTCTGAAAAATCAGAAAACATTACTTTTTTAGTTGTTGGTTCAATTGCTACTAAAGCCTGACACTTAATTGATTTGTTCATCAATTTGCAAGCTAAAATTCCACTCAAACTATGTGCACAAAGTATATATTCATAAATCGCCAATTCTTCAAGTACTTCATAAACCGCGTCTACAAGATTGTCCAGATTTTTTCCAGATTGGTCATGAATCGGACTCCTACCTGTGTTTGGAAAATCAATTGTCAAATAACCAATTGTGGGAGGAAGTTTTTCAAGTATAAGTGAAAAATTTTCATAACTTGGTAGCAAACCTGCGCCATTTAAACAAACAAGCACTTTCTTTTGCTTTTTATAAGTAACAGAGAGGCTGCCAATTTTTGTAGTTACTTCAAATCGTTTCATAAAGAAATCCACTCATTCTATAACAATGATTTATTAAAAACCCTTATCCTTTATTTTATCACGTTCTAGGGATTTTCACAAGTTGAAGAAAAAAGACACTATAGATATTTTCCCTCCAAAAATTCTTCCAAATCTCGTTCATGTTGGTACTTAATGGCAGCCTTCTTATCTTTGTCAAAGATGGTTTTGGTTAGATCAATGTCGTTTATGGTCGCGATTGCGACGGTGTAGTGAATGATATCAGCTAGTTCTTTGGCTAGTTCCTCATTTGAGTCCTGGACAGACTCTTTTCGACCAGAGCGCCCGTTCAAGACCTCGGCTACTTCTCCGACTTCCTCCACTAGCTTGATAAAGAGACCTTCCTCAGTCCGAGATTGCTGGTAATGTTCGAGTAAGTAAGCTTGTAATTGTCTAAACGTTAAATCCTTCATCTTCTCCTCCTCACAAAAAAGCGAGACTTCTGTCCCGCTTTTCTTATTTTTCGTCGATAACGATTCTTACTTTCTTGTCTTCAGTTGGGACAGAGTAGACAATCGTTCTTATCGCTGAGATAGTGCGACCTTTACGACCGATAACACGACCGACATCGCTTTGGTCAAGATCCAAGTGATACTCCAAAAACTCTGGTGTGTCTTCGATCTTGATAGTTAAGGCATCAGGTTGTGAAATCAAAGGTTTCACAATCGCAATAATGAGATTTTCAATCGTATCCATCTGTCAACCTACTTTAAACTTATTTTGAGAATTTAGAATCGTGGAATTTTTTCAATACGCCTTCTTTTGAAAGGATGTTGCGAACTGTATCTGAAGGTTGAGCTCCATCAGCCAACCATGCAAGAACGCGGTCTTCTTTCAAAGTTACTTGGTTTTCAGCAACAAGTGGGTTGTAAGTACCAACTGTTTCGATGAAACGTCCGTCACGTGGTGAACGTGAGTCTGCTACGTTGATACGGTAGAAAGGTTTTTTCTTAGAACCCATACGAGTCAAACGGATTTTAACTGCCATTTTTTAATGTCTCTTTTCTTATTTTTTTATTTCGGTGAAATAGCTGAGCTATTTAGCACATGTTCTATTATAGCAGATTTCTGACAGGTGTCAAGAAAAAAACTTGACAGAGTTTTAATTTTTTTAACTCCTAGAAATTTTTAGTAAAATCATTAACATTTGAAATCACCTCCCTTTTAGGGTACAATGGTAGAAATGAATTTTTGAGAGGAAAACAATGAAAAAACTAGCAACCCTTCTTTTACTATCAACTGTAGCCCTTGTTGGATGTACTAGTATCCAACGTAGTCTCCGTGGTGATGAATATGTCGACTCCAGCATCTCAGCTGAAGAAAGCTCAAAAGCAGCTGCTCAGGCTGCCAAAGATTTGAATGACGCATTGACCAATGAAAATGCCAACTTCCCTCAACTTTCTAAGGAAGTTGCTGAAGATGAAGCTGAGGTCATTTTACACACAAATCAAGGCGATATCCGCATCAAACTCTTTCCAAAACTAGCACCTCTTGCGGTTGAAAACTTCCTTACTCACGCTAAGGAAGGCTACTATAACGGCATCACCTTCCACCGTGTCATCGATGGCTTTATGGTCCAAACTGGAGATCCTAAGGGAGATGGTACAGGTGGACAATCTATCTGGCATGATAAGGATAAAACAAAGGACAAAGGAACTGGTTTCAAAAATGAAATCTCTCCTTACCTATACAATATCCGAGGAGCCCTTGCTATGGCTAACACTGGACAACCAAACACCAACGGTAGCCAGTTCTTCATCAACCAAAACTCAACAGATATTTCAGCTAAACTCCCTACAAGCAAGTATCCAAAGAAAATCATCGAAGCCTATAAAGAAGGTGGAAATCCAAGTCTAGACGGCAAACACCCTGTCTTTGGTCAAGTCATCGATGGCATGGACGTTGTTGACAAGATTGCCAAAGCTGAAAAAGATGAGAAAGACAAACCAACTACCGCTATCACCATTGACAGTATCGAAGTAGTCAAGGACTACGACTTCAGCAAAAAATAAGCCATCAACAGATAAGGAGACGATGAAATGATTTTATTTTGGGGTTCTAAAGGTTATCAGAAAGATTTGGGACATACGCAAACTGCGATCGAATGTGGTCACTGTAACAATGTTGACACTTGGGAGATTGTAGAAACTGGACGCAAGTTCACCCTCTACTGGATTCCACTTTTCCCTTATGGTAAAAGCTACTTCGTTTCTTGTCCGATTTGCCACTATGGTAAAGAAATTGAGAAATCTGAAGTTGAAAGCTTTTTAAATTACTAGTCAAAAAAGCCAAGTCATTTCGACTTGGCCTTTTTAGTGCTTTTAAGTTAGCTTGTTAAAGTCCCAGATTTGGTCCATCCAGCCTTCATAAAAGTCTGGTTCGTGGCAAACCATAAGGATAGAACCCTTGTATTCTTTGAGAGCGCGTTTGAGTTCTTCCTTGGCATCCACATCCAAGTGGTTGGTCGGCTCGTCCAGCACTAAGACGTTGTTTTCACGGTTCATCAAGAGACAGAAACGCACCTTGGCTTGTTCACCACCTGATAAGACCTGAATCTGGCTTTCGATATGCTTAGTTGTCAAACCACAACGAGCAAGGGCTGCACGAACTTCTGCTTGGTTGAGGGCAGGAAAGGCATTCCAGACGGCTTCAAGAGGGGTTTGACGATTGCCACCTTCTACTTCTTGCTCAAAGTAGCCAAGTTCTAGGTAGTCGCCACGTTCGACTTCTCCAGCGATTGGCGGAATAATGCCCAAGAGAGACTTCAAGAGGGTTGTTTTCCCAATACCATTGGCCCCAATAATTGCAACCTTTTGATTGCGTTCAAAGGTTAGGTTTAAGGGTTTAGTAAGTGGACGGTCATAACCAATCTGCAAGTCCTTGGCTTGGAAGATAAAGCGCCCAGGTGTACGAGCTGGTTTGAAATCAAAGGATGGCTTTGGTTTCTCACTTTGAAGTTCGATGATGTCCATCTTGTCGAGTTTCTTTTGACGGGACATGGCCATGTTTCGTGTTGCAACACGGGCTTTATTGCGGGCTACGAAATCCTTGAGGTCCGCTATCTCTTTCTGTTGACGCTCATAGGCTGCTTCCAGTTGAGATTTCTTCATAGCATAAACTTCTTGGAACTGGTAGTAGTCACCAGAGTAACGCGTCAACTGTTGATTTTCAACATGATAGACGATATTGATTACGTCGTTGAGGAAAGGAATATCGTGCGAAATAAGGACAAAGGCATTCTCATAGTTTTGGAGATAACGCTTGATCCAGTCAATGTGTTCAGCATCCAAGTAGTTGGTTGGCTCGTCAAGCAACAAGATATCTGGTTTTTCAAGGAGAAGTTTAGCCAGAAGCACCTTGGTTCTTTGTCCACCTGATAAGGCTGTTACATCTGTATCCATACCATAGTCCATGACACCGAGGGCACGCGCTACTTCATCAATCTTGGCATCTAAAGTATAAAAATCACGACTCTCCAAACGGTCTTGGAGTTCTCCAACTTCTTCCATCAGCGTATCGATATCTGCTCCTTCTTCTGCCATTTCCATGTAGAGGTCATTGATACGTGCTTCTGCTTTGAAAAGCTCATCAAAGGCAGTACGGAGTACATCACGCACAGTTTGACCTTCCTTTAGCACAGCATGCTGGTCCAAGTAGCCAGCAGTCACATACTTAGACCACTCCACCTTTCCTTCGTCTGGTAACATCTTACCAGTCACAATGCTCATAAAGGTTGATTTCCCCTCACCATTGGCACCGACTAAACCGATATGTTCTCCCTTGAGGAGACGGAAAGACACATCTTCAAAAATTGCACGGTCACCAAAACCATGACTCAAATTTTTAACTTCTAAAATACTCATTCTAATTCCTTATCTTGTTTTTATGCAGTCCTTTATAGAGGACCCAAGCCAAATAGCCTCCTAGGGTATTGGTCCACAAATCGTCAATCTCAAAGACGCGATTAAAGTCGAAGAAAAAATCTAAGACCAGCTGCGTACATTCAATTCCTAAGCTCAGAAGAAAACTGAGAAATACGATTTTTTTCGTTTTTCGTAAGTTTGGACAGAGGTAGAGCAGTTGAAAGACCAGAGGGATGAGCAAGAAGACATTTAAAATGTTCTGCAAAAAGATCCAAATAACTTGTCCCAAACTGGTCACTTCACCTAGATTCCACAGGGAGTTTAAGGGAGTTAAAAGAAAAACCAGGCGTCCAAAAGTTTGAATACCTGGAGTTTCCACTCCTGTAGGAAGTTGAGGCTGGGGAGTAAAACAAAAACAGACAATGCATAGACTATAAACAGCCACTCCCAATCTTAAGATTAATTCTCTTTTTCTAGTCATTTTATGGATTTACCGCTGCGACTGCCTTCTGGCGGTCACGTTTCATTGTATTGGAGCGCAATTGTCCACAAGCTGCATCAATATCAGTACCATGTTCTTGACGAACAACACAGTTGACCCCTTTTTTCTTGAGGGTATCGTAGAAGGCCATCACGCGCTCTTTAGGACTACGGCTATATTGGTCATGTTCACTAACTGGATTATAAGGAATCAAGTTGACATAAGACAATTTCTTGATGTTCTTGAGCAACTCCGCCAGTTCCAAGGCTTGTTCAACACCGTCGTTGACTTCATTGAGCATGATGTATTCAAAGGTCACACGTCGATTAGTTGTTTCGATATAGTACTCAATAGCTGCAAAAAGCTTTTCTATCGGAAAGGCACGGTTAATCTTCATGATGCTTGAGCGCAATTCATTATTGGGTGCGTGAAGGGAAACAGCGAGATTGACCTGTACGCCTTCATTAGCAAAGTCACGAATTTTATGAGCCAAACCTGAAGTTGAAACTGTGATGTGACGAGCACCGATAGCCATCCCCTTGTCATCATTGATGGTACGGACAAAATTCAAAACATTGTTGTAGTTATCAAATGGTTCACCAATTCCCATGACAACGATATGGCTGACACGTTCGTCCTGCCCACGCTCATCAAAGTATTTCTGAACCAACATGATCTGCGCTACGATTTCACCGTTATTAAGGTCACGTTGCTTCTTAATCAAGCCTGATGCACAGAAAGTACAACCAATGTTACATCCCACCTGTGTGGTCACACAGACTGATAAACCATAGTGTTGACGCATCAGCACTGTTTCAATCAACATACCATCTGGCAACTCGAAAAGATACTTAACAGTACCGTCAGCCGACTCTTGTACAATACGTTGTTTCAAAGGATTGACCACAAACTGGTCATTGAGCTTAGCAATCAAATCCTTGGAAAGGTTGGTCATTTCTTCAAAGGACTGGACACGTTTACGGTAGAGCCATTCCCAGATTTGATCTGCTCGGAATTTTTTTTCTCCTTGTTCTAATACCCATTCTTGCATGGCTTGACGTGTTAAACTATAAATAGACGGTTTCATCTCTTCTCCTTATTCTCTATCTATTTCTGACGAATGACAAAATGGCGCTGTCCCTTGTCCTCTTTCTGAGACTTTTGATCCTTATGACGACGTCTATTTCTCTTATCCGCATTTGGTTTTCTCTTGTTTTGCGAAGGTTTCTTGCCTCTTCTAGGAAGGTTTTCCTCTTCTTTTTTACGCATTTTCTTGTCAAATGACGCACGCTTAGGCGCTTGGTTTTCTAGGACAAAATAAGCACAACCATAACTACAATACTCTAAAAGATAATCCTGTAAGCGACTGATTTTTTCAATTTTTTCCTCTGTTCGATCGTCTTTGTAAAAACCGCGTAGGCGAAGCTGTTCATTGCTCCAGTCCCCCACGACATAATCAAACTTGGTCAACACTTCTGAGAAGCGTTGATTAAAGACTGTCACATCGAAAGCATCCTTGATATTTTCAACCAAGGTAAAAGCGATTCCTTCAGTCTCAATCTTATCCCCATTCATATGAAATTCTGGGCCAGGAAACTTGTTATAGTTGTATAATTCAGGTGCAATTTCTTTACGCATAGTCTTCCTTTTCCATGATTACTTAACACTCTATTTTACCATATTTTCTACAAGTTGGCACGAATATCCTGAAAATGAAAAAAGTCTGACGATTCTGTCAGACTTCTGCTTTATAACCTTAAAAAGAGAAGAACAATTCTTCCCTCCATATTTTATTATTTAGCTGCTGCGTAAAGCTCGTCTACCTTGTTCCAGTTAATGACTGAGAAGAAAGCTTTGATGTAGTCAGGACGCACGTTGCGGTATTTCACGTAGTAAGCATGTTCCCAAACATCCAAGCCCAAAATTGGTTTTTTACCTTCTGAGATTGGTGTGTCTTGGTTTGCTGTTGAAGTCACTTCAAGCTTCCCTTCTTTGTTGACAACCAACCATGCCCAGCCAGAACCAAAGCGAGTTGTAGCTGCTGCTGTAAAGGCTGCTTGGAACTCTTCAAATGAACCAAATGTTGCATCGATTGCTGCTGCAAGTTCTGCTGATGGAGCTGTTTTCTCAGGAGTCATCAATTCCCAGAAAAGAGCGTGGTTCAAGTGTCCACCACCATTGTTGATAAGCGCTTGGCGGATATCAGCTGGGATAGAATCTACATCAGCAAGCAAGGCTTCAAGGTCTTCACCGATTTCAGGGTGTTTTTCAAGAGCAGCATTTGCATTGTTGACATAAGTTTGATGGTGTTTGTCATGGTGCAAGTGCATTGTTTCAGCATCGATGTATGGTTCCAAAGCGTCATACGCGTATGGAAGGTCTGGTAAGATAATAGCCATCTGTAATACCTCTTTTTCTTTCTATATGAAAATGATAACGCAATCATTCTCTTTTTTCAAGTTTTTTGCTCAATTTGCTTCTGCCGCGATCTGCAAAAGCGCCTTTTCAAACAGGTAGCCTTTTTCATAGACACCTGTCTTAATCTGGTAGTCTGTTTCAATCAAATAAGAAATCGCTCGCTTGAGAAAGGCAATGGAAATCCCTCTCGAATCTCTCAGTGCAAACTTGATTTGATAAGGATTAGGATTACGCCCCAAGTAAGTTCCCAGACTGCTTGCGATCTGCGATTCCGTCTGACCAGTCTCTGATAAAATCTTCACTTGGGTAAAGGTACGAAACTGTCCTAACATGACAGCTATGAGCTTGATCTCATCCTCCCCTTGCAAGGTCAAGTCTCTAACTAGGTCACGGGCCAGGTCAATCTTCTTAGCTAAAATAAGCTGAGTCAAATCAAAAATATTGTCCTGGAGAGTCTTTGGAATAGCCTCGACAATGTCCTTCTCCTCTATCACACCGTCTGACTTATAAGACTGTAAAAAAAGGAGGTTTTTCTGGATTTCACTAAATTGAAAACCAGATTTGAGAAGTAGATTTTCAAAAGATTTTTCCGCAAACTGCAGACCTTGTCTCTGGCTCCATTTTTGGAAATACTGGCGGAGTTCTTGTTCTCTGGCTTCTACTGCATCAAAGACAGTCGCATCACGTTTGAGAAGTTTAACCAACCGTCTCTTGCTATCCAGCTTTCCTTCTGCAAAAATTAAGAGTTTAGTCGTTGGTGAAGGATTGTCAAGATATTCCTCAAATGACTTGAGTTCATCATCTGTTAAAAAACGTTTCTTGGCTGTTGTAATATCGACAAAATGATCAAGTATCACGATTTTCTCATCCGCAAAGAAAGGGAGACTGACCAGCTCCAGTTCCACATCCTTATAGGCTACTTCTTTCATGTCAAAGTAGGCAAAATTGAGGTCGGCTGGATCATAGCCAATCTGCTTCAATACTTGACTCTTCATAACTTCAAACTGGCCCTGGTCTGTCCCTGTAAATAGATTCAAGCTAGATAAGTTTGATAAAGACAAGTTTTGACTCTCTTCTATGGCTAGCATCTTCTCTCCTTTCTTCTTGTTTTTCTATTTTGTTTAGTCAATATAGCGCAATTTCCCACGGAAATCTTCTAGGCTCTCGTACCCTTTTTCCGTCATGATTGCTTTTAGTTCATTGGTAATGCGCTCAAAAGCACCAACGCCTTCCTTATGAAGGGTGGTTCCCACCTGTACCATACTAGCACCACAAAGGATATGTTCAAAGGCATCACGACCTGACAATACGCCACCCGTTCCGATGATTTGGATTTGAGGATTGAGACGTTGGTAGAAGGCATGTACATTCGCTAGAGCTGTTGGTTTGATATACTCTCCACCAATGCCACCGAAACCGTTTTTGGGACGAATCACGACAGACTCATCTTCAATATAGAGACCATTTCCGATAGAATTAACACAGTTAACAAACTTGAGTGGATATTTGTTGAAAATAGCAGCCGCTTGATCAAAGTGAACAATATCAAAATAAGGTGGCAATTTGATTCCAAGAGGTTTGGTAAAGTAGGCAAATACTTCTGCCAAGATACAATCTGTTGTCTCAAAATCATAAGCAATCTGAGGTTTTCCTGGAACATTTGGACAAGAGAGATTAAGCTCTGTCAGTCCTTTGAATTCACTCTCTTGAACTTTTTTCAAGATGGTATGTGTTTCTTCTGGAGACATGCCGACCAGAGATAGGAAGAAAGTATGGTTTGGCTCTTTTTCCTGCAAGTCCAAAAGATAGTCCAGATAGTAGTCTAAGCCATTATTTGGCAAGCCCATGGAGTTGATAGAACCAAGTGGAACATCCTGGTAACGTGGTTCAGGATTTCCCTGACGGAAGTCCAAGGTCGCAGTCTTCGTAACAAAAGTACCTGCCGCTGAGTTTTTGACCCCTTCAAGCTCTCCTATCGTCATACAAGCCACACCCGCTGCATTCATCAAGCAATTGTCAAACTCAAATCCAGCTATTTGTGTTTTCGTTGATACCATGATTCTAATCCTCCTGATTCCTTTTATTTCTAATATTATACCATACTTTAAGATTTTCTCTTTGAGAAACTAATTTCTATATAAAACGTTCGGTTTTGTAAATTGAAAGAATTTTTAGAAAATTTCTGTTTTTTTCTTTACACTCAAAAAAAATTCTGCTATAATGGCTCATGTAATAAAATATAACAACAAAAAGGAGAACGATATGACATCTGCTAAAGAATATATCCAAAGCGTGTTTGAAACTGTAACAGCTCGTAACGGGCATGAGGCTGAATTTCTCCAGGCGGTTGAAGAATTCTTCAGCACTTTGGAACCTGTATTTGAAAAACATCCTGAGTATATCGAAGAAAACATCTTGGCACGCATCACTGAGCCTGAGCGCGTGATTTCTTTCCGTGTTCCTTGGGTTGACCGTGAAGGTAAAGTACAAGTCAACCGTGGTTACCGTGTTCAATTCAACTCAGCTGTTGGACCATATAAAGGCGGACTTCGTTTCCACCCAACTGTAAACCAAGGGATTTTGAAATTCCTCGGATTCGAACAAATCTTTAAAAATGTCTTGACTGGACTTCCTATCGGTGGAGGTAAAGGGGGATCAGACTTCGATCCTAAAGGCAAAACTGATGCTGAAGTGATGCGCTTCTGCCAAAGCTTCATGACTGAATTGCAAAAATACATCGGACCATCACTTGACGTTCCAGCTGGTGATATTGGTGTTGGTGGACGTGAAATTGGTTACCTTTACGGACAATACAAACGTCTTAACCAATTTGATGCGGGTGTCTTGACTGGTAAACCTCTTGGATTTGGTGGTAGTTTGATTCGTCCAGAAGCAACTGGTTATGGTTTGGTTTACTACACTGAAGAAATGCTCAAAGCTAATGGTAACAGTTTTGCTGGTAAGAAAGTGGTCATTTCAGGTTCTGGTAACGTAGCTCAATACGCTCTTCAAAAAGCAACTGAACTTGGCGCTACTGTCATCTCTGTATCTGACTCAAACGGTTATGTCATCGATGAAAACGGTATTGATTTCGACCTTTTGGTTGATGTTAAAGAAAAACGCCGTGCTCGTTTGACTGAGTATGCAGCTGAGAAAGCAACTGCTACTTACCATGAAGGTTCTGTCTGGACTTACGCTGGGAACTACGACATCGCTCTCCCATGTGCCACTCAAAACGAAATCAATGGTGACGCAGCTAAACGCTTAGTTGCTCAAGGTATTATCTGTGTATCTGAAGGTGCCAACATGCCTAGTGACCTTGATGCGATTAAAGTCTACAAAGAAAACGGAATCCTTTACGGACCTGCCAAAGCTGCCAACGCTGGTGGTGTAGCTGTATCTGCGCTTGAAATGAGCCAAAACAGTCTTCGACTCTCATGGACCCGTGAAGAAGTTGATGGACGTCTCAAAGACATCATGACCAACATCTTTAACACAGCTAAAATAACTGCTGAAACATACGGACTTGGTACTGACTACCTTGCAGGAGCAAATATCGCTGCCTTCGAAAACGTGGCAAACGCTATGATTGCACAAGGTATTGTTTAATTAGTCGATACATCCTATCGGAGGACAAATGATGAACTTACGGTCAATGGAAGTGAGAGACAATCCAGCTGTAGCACAACTCATTAGAGCTAGCCTAGAAGAATTCGGGCTTGACAAACCAGGAACTGTCTACTTTGATTCTCATCTAGATCATTTGGCCGACTATTATCAACAGCAAGAGAGAGCAGCTTACTTTGTCCTGGAAGACGAAGGGCAGCTGGTTGGCTGTGGTGGCTTTGCACCTGTGTCTGATAAGATTGCTGAATTACAAAAACTGTATGTCACTAAAAACAGTCGTGGAAAAGGTTATTCCAGCAGCTTGATAAAGCGGATATTCCAGGAAGCCCGCCTAGCAGGTTATGAACAACTTTATCTAGAAACCTCTACTGAACTGGCTACGGCTGTGGCAATCTATCAGCATTATGGTTTTACAGCATTGCAACAACCACTTTCTAACGCCGCCGGCCACCCAGCTATGAATATCTGGATGATAAAATCTCTCTCATCAGATGAATAGATGGCAGTATACTCTGGCCGTCTCAAAGATATCATGACCAATATCTTTAATACAGTTAAAACAACTGCTGAAACATACGGGCTTGGTACTGACTACCTGGCTGGTGCTAACATCGCTGCCTTCAAAAACGTAGCCAATGCTATGATTGCCCAAGGTATTGTTTCAGCACTATCACACTAGAATAAATCCGACTGCTTATAAAAGCAGCCGGATTTTTATATATCTAATTTTTCAAAAAATTTGCCTGTTAACTGCTTTTCTTTTATCTTCTCAAGCAGCTCATTTTCCAGAAAAGGACTTAGTTCGTCAAAATCTTGACAAACCTTAAAAACAGTCTCTCTGTCCAACTGACCATAAACTAATTCGTAATAGTCCTTATTATGCTGCCAGTTCTGGTCATAGTTGACATCTGTCCGTTGATAGTAAACGATGTTTTGCTTCGGAGTCAGGTAAATCTTCTGTGTTAGAATGCTTTTCTGATCTTTGGATAACTTGCTACGGCTAAAAATTTTAACACCTTGAAAAATCTTGCGCTCATGAATCCCTTGATCTGTCACCTTCAATTCAATTTTTTTATAGTGCATACTATCACCTCCTGAAATCACCTACATTATATCAGATTCTAGCAGATTATCAAGCAAAAATGTGTCATTTCCAAAAGTCTTTCGTCGCCTCTAAAATCTCTTCTGTTGATGTTACTGTGGCCTCAATAATGCTCTTGCCTGTCCTTTTTAGATAAGCTTGTATCAGATGATAGCCATAAGCATAGCCCGCAGCATAAGGCATACCAACTGGTATCTGACCTTGAAGCTCTGCAATTTCATCACCGTAGAGATAAGGAGCCATTTCCGCCATCCCTGTTAGCTGAAGCTGACTTGAGATGATGGGCTTAATCTCCTCTAATTGCTCTGAACTGGTTGAAGTAACCCAGGGTCCAATGAGCTCCTTGCCATAGAGCTCAGCAGCAAAAGACTCTGCCAATCCTTCACTGACTACCCAGTCTGCTAGTGTCGTCTGCTGGTTCCATTTGATAAATTGGAAGCGGACATTGTGGTTGCACTCGTGAGCCAATGCCGCTTGAATACGTGGCAAAGTATAGTCATTAGGCAGTATGCTTAACATGAGATAACCTGGGATTCCACCATCTCCGCTGTAACCTTTATTGAGCTGTAGCATAGGTTTTTCTGGATTGCCCAATAAAATAGTAAAATGGTAATCCTCAACCTCTAAATCATAGCCAGCCTGTTCAAAAAGGCCAATACTTCTTTTAATGGTATCCTGGCAGTCTTGCCAGAGTTGATCAGAGCTCAGGGCATCAATAGCCGGTCTATCCTTTCCCGAGAGAGTTGCGGGCAACAGATTCATAAAGCCAAGTAGGAATAGAGCATCAAATCCTCCAGGGTACTTTGCTTTTAAAGGAATGTGTTGAGTTTGGTATTTGGTTGCAAAAGGTTCTAATATTTTAGCTCGAAAGAGATCTTCTCTCTTTTCTAAAGGAAGCTCGAGCATCTCCTGATAAACTTTATCTGAACGAATCGTATTGATTTGCATAATAATCTCCTTTCTTATCTACTATTAGTATAATCCCTTCCCTAAGGTCAGGGTCAAGAAAAAAATTGAATTTCTATCAAGATTCTAGTAATTGTTAGTAAAAAAACTAGAACTTTCGTATCAGACTATAATTTCAAGTAGGTTTACCCATTTTAAATCGTAACAGAAAAAACCGCTACTCCTGAGAATAGCGGTTTTATATGTTTTTTAAGCTACTAATGTAGTTGCTCTATTATTTAAGAGTAACTGAAGCTCCAGCTTCTTCCAATTTAGCTTTGATTTCTTCAGCTTCTGCAGTTGGAACGCCTTCTTTGATGACACCTGGTGCACCATCAACAAGTTCTTTAGCTTCTTTAAGTCCAAGACCAGTGATTTCACGTACAACTTTGATAACGCCAACTTTTTTGTCACCAGCAGCTGTCAACTCAACGTCAAATGAGTCTTTAGCAGCACCAGCGTCAGCAGCACCAGCTGCAGCAACAGCTACAGGAGCAGCTGCAGTTACACCAAATTCTTCTTCGATAGCTTTTACAAGGTCGTTCAATTCAAGGATTGAAGCTTCTTTAATTTCAGCAATAATGTTTTCAATGTTCAATGCCATTGTTATTTCCTCCAAATAAGTTTTTAATTTTATAATAGTTTTTTCGTAGCTAAGCTACGCTGCGTAGCTTAAGATTAAGCTGCGTCTTCTTTGTTGTCTGCAACCGCTTTGACTGCAAGAGCAACGTTGCGCACTGGCGCTTGAAGTACAGAAAGGAGCATAGAAAGAAGTCCTTCGCGGTTTGGAAGAGTTGCAAGAGCAACGATTTCTTCTTTAGATGCGACAGCGCCTTCGATTGCACCACCTTTGATTTCAAGTGCTTCAGCGTTTTTAGCAAAATCGTTCAAGATTTTCGCTGGTGCGATAACATCTTCGTTAGAAAATGCTACTGCAGATGGTCCAACAAATACTGATGAAAGATCTTCAAGACCAGCTTTTTCAGCTGCACGACGCAAGATTGAGTTTTTAATGACTTTATACTCAACTTCGCTTCCACGAAGCTCACGACGAAGAACTGTATCTTGCTCAACTGTCAAACCACGAGCGTCTACAACGACGATAGATGCAGCAGCTTTCATTTTTTCAGCCACTACGTCAACTAGTTCCGCTTTTTTAGCAATAATTGCTTCACTCATTAGTGTGTTCACCTCCGTAATTATTTTGCTTGGGGAATTTTTCCAAAAGAAAAACGCGCCCAAACCTAGACACGAAAGTACAATACGCTTCTTTTTACATGATACGTTTTGTCCTCGGTAGGATCTTTATGAGTCGAGCTCCCCTACTGTCTTAGGCAGTTTTTTCAAACCGTATATAAGTATAGCATAGACAAAAAAAGAATGCAAGATTTTTGCAAACTTTTTTTAAATTTTTTTAAATCTCTACTGTCAAAACTTTGCCTTGCTTAACCACCTGTTCTCCAGCGATATAAACATCATCGACATCACTGGATTTGACAGCATAAACCAGGTGAGAGAGCATATTTTCCTGAGGTTGAAGATGGATTTTTCCTTGTGGTTGAATGACCAGAAAATCTGCCTGTTTGCCGACTTCTAGGCTTCCTATCTGTCCTTCCATTCCAAGAACCTTAGCACCCTCTATCGTCAGTGCCTTAAGGGCTGTTTCGATAGGAAATTGGCTGGCATCTCCACTCTTCATTTTCTGAAGAAGGGCTGCGGTCCGTCCTTCCTCAAACATATCTAGATTATTATTGGAAGCAACCGAGTCAGTCGCAATTCCGACTGCTACTCCTGCTTTTTGCAGTTGGATGATTGGAGCGATCCCTGAGGCCAGTTTGAGGTTACTGATAGGATTATGGGCGATTGCCACATGAGAAGTTGCCAAGCGTTCAATTTCTCGCTCGTTTAATTCGACCCCGTGAGCAAAGACAGACGGATGATCTAAGTAACCTAGTTCTTCTAGAAAGGCGAGAGGGCGTTTGCCGTATCGTTTGAGGATAATTCCTGATTCCTCCTTGGTCTCCGCCACATGGATATGGATAGGAATGTCCAGCTTTTTTGCCATATCTAAGCTCGCTTCCAGCAAGTCTCTACTACAGCTGTAGGGAGAATGTGGAGCTACCATAACCTTGAAATTTGGGTTTTCATATCCTAAGATTTCCTCTATGATGGCACGTGTTCTACTTATAGTCTCAGCAGTTGTTTCTGTCTCTGAAGAAAAGAGGGTCGGTGAGAAATAACAACGCATCTTGGAAGCCTTCACTGCCTGATAAATTCTTTCAATATCTACACCATTGGGATTATACATATCGTTGAAGGTTGTTGTCCCTGACTGGAGCATCTCTGTCAGAGCTTCTTTGACTGCCTTGGTAGTCATATCGGGAGTAAATCCTGCTTCTGCTGGCCAGATATAGTCATTGAGCCATTCGTGGAGATTGCTGTCATCCTGAATTCCTCGCAAACCTGTCATAGCAGAATGGGTGTGGCAATTGACCAAACCAGGCATGATCCAGGCTCCCTGATAGTCTATAATCTGCTCAGCTTGCTCTAAAATATCTGGCTCCTCTTGGCTGACATAGACGATTTGAGAGTCCTTAACGGCTAAGACACCATCCAAATAAACATGGAAATCTTTGTCACAAGTCACGATATTTACATGCTGATAGACTTTCATTATAGGCTCCTTTTCTATAAGACAATTTACAGTGAATAATTTTTCTAGCTATTGTAACAAAAAAGTCACCCGAAGGCAACTTTTTTCGTTCATGAGATTTCAAAATAGAAAGGATTATTCAGAGCTAAAAGCTGCTGCTTTCTGCATTTGGTAATACTTGCCCTTTCTAGTCATGAGGTCATGATGATTGCCATACTCAACAATATCACCATCTACCAAAACTAGAATCAAATCCGCATCCTGAATGGTTGACAAACGGTGAGCAATGATAAAGCTTGTGCGCCCCTTCATGAGTTTGGCAAAGGCATCCTGTACTAGCACCTCTGTCCGTGTATCGATGGAGGAAGTCGCCTCGTCTAAGATAAGAATCTTTGGAATAGCTAGAAAGACTCGGGCGATGGTCAAGAGCTGGGCTTGCCCAACAGAGAGAGATTCTCCTGCATTTTCCAACTTGCTATCGTATCCCTGAGGCAATTGTTGGATGAAAAAGTCTGCATTGGCTGCTTTTGCGGCAGCAATCACCTGCTCCCTACTGGCATCAGGATTTCCAAAGGCAATATTGTCATGAATGGTCCCTTGCTTGAGCCAGGTTTCTTGGAGTACCATCCCAAACTGCTGTCTCAATGACGCTCGGGTATAATCATAAATGGACTGCCCATCTAACAAGATATCTCCCGAGTTAATAGGATAAAAACGCATGAGGAGATTGATAAGAGTTGACTTACCAGCACCTGTCGGACCAACGATGGCTACCTTGCTGCCAGCTGGGATATCGATGGATAAGTTCTTAATCAAGATCCTTTCAGGATTGTATCCAAAAGAAACATGCTTAAAGGAAATGGCTCCCTTAACTTGGTCACTGGTCAAGACTTCCTTACCTGTTTCAGCCACCTCTGGACTTTCTAAGACAGCATAGACGCGCTCTGCGCAAGCGAGAGCACTTTGCAACTCAGCTAGCACTGAAGAAATATCGTTAAAGGGCTTGGTATACTGCTGAACATAGTTCAAAAAAGTTACTAAACGCCCAATGGTCAAGGTTGAACCCATCATGATACGATAAGCTCCTACTCCAGCTAGAAGAGCATAAATGAGCGCATTGACAAAGCGAGTCGAAGGATTAACCGTTGAGGAATAAAAGATAGCTGACTGAGAATAGCTTGCGTAGTTGGCATTCGCCTCGTGCAGTCTTTGGATAAACTCTGTCTGAGCATTGAAGGACTGGATAATAGTCTGCTGGCTAAGCGATTCTTCAATCAACTGAGTCTGAATTCCCCTGGTCTCTGTTTGCTTCTGGAAGAGATGATAGGAGCGTTTGGCAATAAATCGTGAAATCACCATGGACAGGGGCGTCAACAGCAAGACCAAGAGGGTCATGAGGAGGTGGATTTGAAGCATGGCTAGAATACTAACCAAAATCATCAAGACACCAATGAAAAATTGGTTAAAAATCATGGTCAAGCCGGCTGCCAGCTGTTCTATGTCTGTGGTCACACGACTAACCATCTCTCCACTGCCCTGCCGATCCACAAAAGCAATCGGTAACCGATGGAGTTTATGGATGATTCGCTCTCGCAAGTCTCTAGTATAAGAGAAGATTAGACGATTATAAAGAAGAGGATTGGCCCATTGCACCAGAGTATTTCCTATGACTACCAAGATCATCTGGATGAAAATTTGCCAAAAAACTGGTGAAGAACCAGCTACTAGGACCTGGTCAATGACCTGCCCAATCAAGATAGGTAGGTAGATCGATAAAGCAACTTGGGCAATAGTTCCTAGAAAGGCTAGGAAAAGGAGGAAGGGATGGCTTGCTAAATCTATGGCCAAACATTTGAGCGTCTGGTTTGCGGTTTGTCGTTTCATGCTAGTCCTCCTTTCCATGTTGGGATGCATTGATTTCGCGATAGACTTGGCTAGTCTTCATCAATTCCTCGTGCTTGCCAACATCTAGTAACTCACCTTTTTCCAAGAGGAGAATCTGGTCAGCCATCTGAAGTGTCGAAGTCCGTTGAGAAATCAAGATTAAGCTCGTATTTGGCAGATTTTCTCTAATAGCTTTCAAGAGCTTGGACTCGGTAATGGTGTCGAGGGCCGAGGTCGAATCATCTAGGATGAGAAATGGAGCTTGGCGCAAGACTGCACGTGCGATAGACAGCCTTTGTTTTTGTCCACCTGAGAAATTTCGACCTCCTGCCTCAACCAGGGCATCCAAGAGTCCTTCCTTTTCACTGACAAAATCCTTAGCTTGCGCAATCTCCAAGGCCTGCCAGAGTTCTTGGTCAGACACTTCTCGATTGAAACCCAAAGTCAAGTTGGAACGAATAGTTCCCTTAAAGAGTTCGACTTTTTGAGGCACATAGGCAATCCAAGACCGCCACTGCTCAAGATTACGAGGACTACGTCCATTTCGATAAAGGTCAATGCTCCCCTTGTCTACCGGATAAAGTCCAAGTAAGACTTGCACCAAGCTTGATTTACCTGAACCAGTTCCCCCGATGATACCAAGGATTTGCCCTTGTTTCATATCAAAGGAAATGTCTCTCAGAGAAGCTTGAGCCGCATCAGGATAGGTAAAGGTCAATTCTTGAACTTGTAAAACCTGATTACTGGTAGCTTGTTTTTGTTCTAACTCCGAATGGATATCTTCTGGAGTCTCAGCAAAGACTTCCTCGATTCGTTTAGCTGAGATATAGGACTGGTTGAGAGAATTAATCAGCATGGCGAGCTTAACCAATTCCACCAAGATTTGCAAGAGATAGTTGATAAGAGCAATCAGGGCACCTTGACTGAGTAAACCTCCTTGAATTGAAATATATCCCTGCCAGATGATGACGAGAAGAATTCCATTAACAATCAGATAAGTCAGTGGTGTTAACAAACTAGACCAGAAACCTGTCTTTTCTTGTAATCTAGCATAAACTTGGTTAAGAGTTTGAAAAATTTGTAACTCTCGTTTTTCCTGACCAAAAGCACGAATAACTCGCATGCCTTGTAATTGCTGGCGCGTTTCCTGAACCAGCTGATCCGTTTTCTTTCTGAGACTACTGTAGAGAGGATTGACCAGTCGAGAGAGACCGACAATGACAATCGTCAAAATGACAACCATAACTAAAAACCAGAAAGTCAGCTCAGCCGAGATGCGATAGGCCATAAAGATAGCTCCAAAAACGATAATAGGTGCTCGCAAAAAGAGGCGCAGGAATTGATTGATACCAGTCTGTATCTGGTAGGTATCCGAAGTCAAGCGAGTCACCAAGCTAGAAGTTGTCAGACGATCTCTGCTATCCTTGGGTAAGGAAAGAATATGACGATAAAGGTCATCTGTCAGTTCCTTGGCGAATCCAACCGCTGCCTTGGCTGAGTAAAACTGGGCTATCAAGGCCACTAAAACGCCAATCACTGCAAAGATAAGGAGCAGGCCAATCTGCATCCAGAGGTGTCCCTGATCTCTCTGGGGCAAGGACTGGTCAACAATCCCAGCAATCACCATGGGAACCAAGAGTTCAAAAACAGCTTCTAGCAGCTTGAACAGGGGTGCTAGAATCGACTCTTTGATGTAGGGTTTGAAGTAAGATAGTAAGTGTTTCATAAATCCCTTCTATTCTTATTCTGGAAATGAAGAAAGTGGGAAGCCCCACCCTCTCAGTTTTATTTGTTTAAGTAAGGTAATAGATAGCCATATCCTGCTTTTTCCATCTCATCCTTGGCTACAAAGCGCAAGGATGCAGAATTAATACAGTAACGCAGGCCACCTAACTCCCGAGGTCCATCTGTAAAGACATGACCCAAGTGAGCATTACCTGACCGAGAACGAACCTCGATTCGCTCCATTCCATGACTCAGGTCCTTGTAGTAATGAATCAATTCCTTAGAAATCGGACGGCTAAAACTTGGCCAACCACAACCTGAGGCAAACTTATCCTTAGCAAAAAAGAGTGGCTCCCCTGTCGTGATATCTACATAAATCCCTTCTTCAAAAGTTTGGTCATAAGCATTACTAAACGGCGCCTCTGTAGCAGCTTCTTGCGTTACTCGGTAGGATTCTTCAGTTAGGTTTTCCTTTAACACCTCTTGACTAGGCTTTTCATAGTTAGAGGCATCAATCAATGGCTTCTCAGCATCCGTCACATCGATATGACAATAACCTGAAGGATTTTTCTTAAGATAGTCTTGGTGGTAGTCTTCCGCCAGAATATAGTGGCGAAGTTTCTCCACTTCTACTACAATCTTTCGCCCAAGCATGCGTTCCTGCTCCTGCACCACTGTGTAGATAGCTGGCAAGTCTGCTTCATCTTGGTAATAGATCCCCGTTCGATATTGGCGACCACGGTCATTCCCTTGCTGGTTGATAGATAAGGGATCAATGACACGGAAATAATAAAGCAAAATCTCTCTGAGTGACACTACTTTCTCATCATAAATCACTTGAACAGTCTCTGCATGGTCTGTTTCCTTGAGCAACTGGTAATTAGTTGTTTCGACTTGGCCATTAGCGTAGCCGACACTGGTTGCCAGCACTCCAGAAATACGTGAAAAATACTCCTCTAGACCCCAAAAACAACCACCTGCTAGATAAATTTCTGCCATCTTTATTTCTCCTTTATCAAGTTTTTAACTAATACTCTTCGAAAATCTCTTCAAACCACGTCAGCTTACATCTGCAACCTCAAAACAGTATTTTGAGCTTACTTCGTCAGTTTCATCTACAACCTCAAAACCATGCTTTGAGCAACCTGCGGCTAGCTTCCTAGTTTGCTCTTTGATTTTTCATTGAGTATAAACTTCTTTTCAAAAAAAGGACAGGAAGCCCTCTGTTCGAGAGTTTCCCCATCCTATCTTCTATTCTTTATTTTGCTTCGACACGGACACCTTGCGTATCAACTTTCAAGTCATGCAGTTTGCCTTTGAAAGGTTGCTTTTGCAATTCTGCCTTAATAGCCGGCATCTTGTCATGAGAGGCCAAGACCATCACTGTTGGTCCGGCACCAGAAAGGTAGGTCGCATAGGCACCATTCTCTTTGGCTACTTGCTTAATCGTCGCAAATTCACGGACCAGACTTTGACGATAGCGCTCATGGAAGAGGTCCCTCTCGATTGCTTGACCAGCTGTCACCATATCTCCTGCTAACAAGGCTGCAACGGCCACATTGGCGATAGAACTAGCCGCAACAGCTTCCTTATAGGACAATTTTTTAGGTAAGACACCACGGCTGTCGCGAGTGCGCAATTCATAGTTGGGAATATAAGCTAGAAAATCACACTCCGGGAAGTCAGACACAATTGCTGAAACATGCCCTTCAACAGAACTCGCAACAACAAGATTTCCATAGATAGCTGGAGCCACATTGTCAGGATGTCCTTCAATCTTAGTCGCCAACTGCAATTTGTCGTGGTTAGATAAGTTGAGATTGCCCAGCTGGTTGGCCAGTTCAATCCCAGCAACGATAACCGAGCTTGAAGAACCCAAGCCACGCGCCAAGGGAACATCACTGGTCATTTTCAAGCGTCTCGGTTGCAAGTCAGGCGCAATTTGCAAGGCAATCTTAAGCAAAAGATTACGTTCGTCATGGGGAATCCATTTGCCAATCTGGTGTTCAATCAACCACTCATCCCGTTCTTCACAAACCTCAATTTGAAGATACTTGGTTACAGCTACACCGACCGAATCAAAACCTGGCCCGATATTGGCACTGGTTGCAGGTACAATAATCTTCATCCTATTCTCCTAACACCTTGAAGGTATTCAAGAGGTCAAATTCTGAAGCTTTGGCCAACTCAGCTGAAACATTCTCAAGTTGTGCTTTATTGATCTTATGAGTGATAATCACTACACGCGCCTTGTCACCCTCTTTGCCATCTTGGAGGATTTGCTTGAAGGAAATATCTTGAGCATTGAAAATCTCAGCCAATTTCAAGACCTGACCTTTTGAGTCTGGAGCCAAGATTGAGAAATAGTAGTTTGCTTTAACATCTTCTGGATTTGCCAAGACTAGGTCACGGCTATATTCGTTGAAGTCTTTACCGATGGTACCATCATTCAAGCGACGAACGATACGGACAATATCTGCTACAACACTTGTTGCAGTTGGTTTTTGACCCGCACCTGGTCCGTAGTACATAGATTCACCAATACCGATAGATTCTACAAAAACAGCGTTCATTACCCCATTCACACTGGCAAGTGGATGTGCTTTAGGAAGGAAGGTTGGAGTTACTTCCGCAGCAATACCAGAAGGAGTTTCCTCGATAGAACCAACCAATTTCACTACATAGCCAAGGTCTTGGGCTACAGCTACGTCTTCTGGTGTGATGTTGCGGATTCCCTTGTGGGCTACATCGTCAAAGGCAACCTTCATACCAAAAGCAAACTGGCTCAAAATCACCATCTTGTAGGCTGCGTCAATCCCATCCACGTCATTTGTAGGGTCGCTTTCTGCAAAACCAAGTCTTTGTGCTTCAGCCAGAGCATCATCATAAGACCAGCCTTCTTCGACCATCTTGGTCATCATGAAGTTGGAAGTTCCGTTAACGACACCAAGAACGCGCGTGATTTTATCAGAAGCCAATGAATTTGCTAGAGTGCGAAGAATTGGAATCCCACCAGCAACAGCTGCTTCGTAATAAAGTGCTACATTATGCTCTTTAGCGATTTCTAACAATTCTGCACCATGGACAGCCAAAAGGTCCTTGTTAGCAGTAACAACGTGTTTCCCAGCTTCTAAGGCACGAGTGATAAAGGTCTTAGCTGGTTCGATACGCCCCATCAATTCCACTACAATAGTAATGTCCTTGTCTGATAAAATATCATCTACATTGGTCACAAAGTTAAAGTCATTTCCTGCTGCAAGCAAGCGGTTCTTTTCATCTTCATCCTTGACCAATACCTTGGCTACTTCAATCTCTGAATGAGCTGACTGAACGATTTTTTCTCCATTTTCCTTTAGGAGGAAAGGCACGCCACTTGCAACGGTACCAAATCCAAGTAAAGCAATTTTAACTGTCATGTTTGTCTCCTAGAAATTTTCTGATATAGCCATTATAACAGAATTTTATGAAAATTCCTATTATAGTAAATCACTATTTCAGTCTGGTAAAGAAAAAACGAATCCCATGATTCGTCTTTCTTGATAAATGAAAATTGATTTTAAAAATTATGAACAAATCTTTTGCAGACCGAGAACTGCGTCATGGTTAATCAATATTTGCCCATACTCTTGCAAAACGGAACGACTGATGTCACTGTCATCTGCAAACTCACGCATACGAGCCAAGAGCCAGGCTGGATATGGACTTGGATGATTTTCCACATCGACTAAGATTGTCAAATAGTAGTGTCCATTCATCTTATAGAGTTCAGATGTTTCCATCTGGTAGTTAACCGTCTTTGCAAAAGCAACTAAGTCAGCAAGACTTGTAAAACGCAAGATATAGTAGATATAAGGTTCTTTCTTATTCTCCGTCTCCTTGTCTGCCTGCTCTTGCTCTTCTTCCTTTGCTTCGACCTGCTCTAGAGATTGGATGGCCTCAATATCGTCCTTGGTCTTATCTGCAATGCTCTTTTCCAAGGTTTTGAGAAATTCATCTGGCGACATTTGGGCTAATTCTTCCATGTCTGGTAGATCCGCCAAATCTTCAAAATCCAGATTTTGGTCAATCTTGGACTTGGTCACAAAGACGTCGACCTTATCAGGTTTTGGCGTCACGCGGAAACTCAGCATGCCACTATCCAAGAAATTGTCTGGCATCTCTAACTCATCTAAAATAGCATAGAAAAACTCTTCGGTTTTTTCCTGAGGAACGAGAAAGTCTGCAATCTCCATTCCCCGATCCATCAAATCATCTAAAGTCATCGTGATTTTCAGTGTTGTATCACTAATTTGTTTCATCTTCATATCTAGTAACCTCATACTTTCAGTCTATCTATTATACTAGATTTTTACGATTTTATCAAAAGAATGAAGCGAGAATGTGATATAATACTAGATATGATTTTAGATTTAAGAAAGAAAGTTCAATGAAAAATATAAAAGTAAATGCCTTGGCCAGCTTGCTGGTCAATATTCTCAATATCGTTTTTCCACTGATAACCAATCCTTATCTGACGCGGATTCTCAGCAAATCCAATTACGGTTATTTCAATACAGCCAATACCTGGGCAAGTTTCGTTATTCCACTAGCTGCCTTTGGAATATACAACTACGGGATTCGAGCTATTAGTAAGGTCAAGGATGACAAGAATAAAATCAACTACGTCTTTTCTAAGTTGTTTTATATCTCGGTTTTCACCTCTCTCCTGACGACAGGTATCTACTTCCTCATTATCTTCTTTGACACCAGCATTGAGAATCTGAAAGTTCTCTACTACATCTTAGGGGCTCAAGCACTCTTCCAATTTCTCAATATCGAATGGATGAACGAGGCTTATGAAAACTATGCCTTCATCCTCTACAAAACATTAATTATTCGAATTACCATGCTGGTCGCTATCTTCGCCTTTGTTAAAACGGCAGATGATATCGTTCCTTATGCTATCGTTATGACAGCGACCACTATCCTCAACTATCTGCTCAGTTTTCTTTGGATTAAGAGAGAAGTTTCTTTTGTTAAGATTGGATTCGTCGAATTAGTCAAAGCTTCTAAACCACTCTTTACTATGCTTCTCTTAGCGAACGCTAATATGCTTTATACCTTGTTAGATAGAATGTTTATCACTAAGGGACCGGATGAAAACTATATTTCCTACTATACAATTGCCTATAGTATCGTCATGCTGATTGCCAGTGTCTTGAGTGGAGCTATCAACGTCAGTATTCCACGCCTCGGCTACTATCTCGGGAAAAAGGATTACAAGTCCTATAATTATCTCGTGAATCAAGCGGCATCCTTATTCTATTTCCTTATGGTTCCAACTAGTATCGGGATTATGATATTGGGACGGTACGCAACTGTTATTTATTCTTCTGAAAAATATCTTGAAGCGGGTATCGTAACTAGCGTCTTCGCTTTTCGTACCATCATTTGGGCTATTGAGTTGATTCTTGGTAAACAGATTATCTTTATCAACGACCATGAAAATCGCTTAACCGCCTTCTACTTCCTTGGTGGTGGTGCCAATATACTATTAAATAGCATCTTGTATTTCAATAATATTTTTGCACCTGAGTATTACATCGCTACGACCATTATCGCAGAAACTATCGTTGTTTTACTTGAAATTCATTTTATCAAGAAACACCAACTGATTAGTTTAAAAGAGATTTTTATAACCTTAACACGTTATAGCCTCATATCCCTTGGTTTTATCCCAATCTTCTATATTTTCAAGATGATTTTCCAAATCAATTCCTACACAGTAAACTTTAATATGATTCTCATGGTTCTTTCTACCGTAGCAACTTGTGGTATCTATTACCTCTTGACCCTCTTTATTACCAAAGACAAAACACTCCACTATGCACTGAACCTTGTACTTGCTAAATTAAAACGAAATTAAAAAAATCCCCTACTGATAAATTAGTTGTCAGTAGGGGATTTCTTCTTTATTCTTTTTCTTTCTTTTCAGAAGCGTTGGCTTCTAGATTTGAATCTTGTTTAGGTTGTTCAACAATAGAGGAATTAGCTTCTTGTTTCTGTTCTGGCTTGACTGCATCGCTATTTACAGCAGCAACAGCCTGTTTCCAGATTCCTTCTTCGTTTACTTTGTAACCATCAGGTGTTGTTGCGTTCTTCAACAAAGAACCATCAGCTTGGAAATAGTACCAATTACCATCAAGCTGTTTCCAACCCGTTTGCATAGCTCCTGATTCATCAAAGTAATAATGATCACCATTTACTTTATGAAGGCCAACCAACATGATGCCATCTTCAGGATTTAGATAATACCAGACGCCTTTGTCTTTTATCCAACCAGTTTTCATGGCTCCATTTGATTCAAAGTAACGGTAATGATTATCAAACCATTTCCAGCCTGTTTGCATGGCACCAGATTTGCTAAAGTAATATTGCTTACCATCTACTTGATGGAGGCCGACTAACATAACGCCTTCCTTACCTTCAAGATAATACCAGGCATCACCATCTTTCAACCAACCAGTTTGGAGTGCGCCCGACGTAGCGTAGTAATGCCAAGAATCATTTGACCACTGCCATCCAACTTGCATAGTACCTGCAGAGCTGAAGAAATAGTTCTTACCGTCAATCTCTTTAGATCCTACAGCCATAATACCTGTTTCTGGATTCAAATAATACCATGATTCTTTATCTTTCAACCAACCCGTTTTCATAGCACCTGAGTTCGTATAGAAGTACCAGCTATTGTCTTGCCACTTCCATCCAGTCTGCATGGCACCACTAGCATTCAAATAGTAACGAACACCATTTATATCTTGTCTGCCAGTTAACATGATGCCATCTTTATCCAGATAATACCATGTTTCCTGATCCTTGACCCAGCCGGTTTTCATAGCTCCAGAACTTGCAAAATAGTTCCAGTGACCATCAACAAATGCCCAGCCAGTTTGCATGATACCTTCTTGATTAAAGTAGTATGTGCTTCCATTGATATTCTTTTTACCGATGGTCTTTAGCCCATCCTCATCATAGAAATACCAATTTGAATCAATCTTTTGCCATGTTGAAGGCTTACCTGCTGTTTGGAGTGCACCACTTTCGCTAAAGAACATCTTCTTGCCATTATAAACTTGGTGTCCTGTTAGCATCTTCCCATCTGCCGCAAAGAGATACTTTTTCCCTCCAATTTCAGAGAGCTCGCTAAATCGTCTAGCACCATTTGATTGGATATAATACCAAGAGTCATCTAGTTTGAACCAACCACCAGTTTGCATTTTACCATTTTGGTTCAGATAGTAATCATTCCCTTTGGCATTTTCTCCCCAGTCGTCGTTAAGGTGAAGCCAGCGACCTGCTTGCATTTGTCCTTTTCCATTAAAGAAATAAGTGGCTCCGCCAATCTCTCTCCAGCCGATAGCCATTTCTCCGTCAGTCAAACGATATTTCCAATAACCATCTTCTTGATACCATTTTTCGTCAACTACAGGGATATTAGGGAAGGTATTTGAAACATTTGCAAATCCTTTATCGCTAATATCAAAAACGGTAGCGTCTTGAGTTTGGCTAGCAGCATGAAGAACCTGAATATTTTTCTTCTGAAGGTATTCTCTGGTTGAAGCAACATTAATATCTCCACCAGTTGTCTGAATAATCATTTTTGGTGATAAGTTTTCAAGGAAATTAATCGTATTTGAAATTGTCGCATCATAATGGTGGTTCCATTTCATCATATCAACCTTGCCGATAACTGGACCTAACTTATCTTCTGCTCCTTCGGCATTATCCAAATCTCCTCCAAGATAGATTCTCTTTCCTGCCACAGTCACTACTGAAACAATGGAGTTGGAGTTATCATCTCGAACTTTTTTCAGATTCCCGTCAGCATCATATTCATTCTTATAGTTGTAGAGTTGGATATCCATATCACCTAATTTTAGGTGGCTATCCTCATCTGAAATATTCTGGATAAGAGTAACTCCTCGTTTTTGAGCTGCTCTCAAAGCATTATCATAATTGAAAAGATTATCCCATAGTCCCCAGTTTGCTGTAATCCGATCATCTGAATATTTTTTCAAATAAAACTTACCGACTTGATATCGATTGAGTATTTCGTCTGCCCCACCAATATGGTCACTATGAACATGAGTGCCTATAATAAAATCTAATTTTTTTACACCTATTTGATCCAAGTGGCGAATCAATCGATCCTCCAATACTTGATAATTTCTCATGGAAATTCCCCAGCGGCTTGGATAGCGTGGATCACTCCCATCAGGAAAATCATAGTCTTCTCCCATATCAATCAAAGCATAGTGACCATTGCTTTCCAGAAGGATGGCGTCACTCCCAGATTTTGCTTTAGTATTTATGAAATGGATACGATTGCCCGAACCTGCAGAGATGGTATCTGCATCTACTCCTTGCGATAACTGAATCAGTAATAGAAAGAATGCGAGAACACTATAGCTGACTGATTTTAATAACCATTTATTTTTCACCTTGAAAACTCCTTTATCTTAACAATAAGCAACTTTTTTAATCTAATCAATCCAATAATTTTTATCCCCTCCTGGGACTTGTTGCTCAATAGGAGGTGGAGTCATATAGTTTTCTCCAAATTCGTAGACAAGTATTTCATGGTATTTTCTCGGAACCTTGACCACAATGTCTTCATAGGGCATATCAATCAAATCATAGAGCCATTCTTTTTTTATACCATTTGGATAATAAGGGTCATAGATAGTACAAGTAAGATCTGTTGCTTGATCTACACTATACTTCAAAGCAAGGCTCTCTAATTTTTGATTCCATAGCTGTGGGGAAGTTAAGCGGAAAATAGCTGATCCCATATAACGAGGGAGGTTCTTAAGTCCACCATTCTCAGACTTGATCCCTTTAAAATTCAAAGAAGAAAGTCGAATGAAATATTTGTAGAGCTTCATTTTCTTACGGTCACTTTCCTGTGTTACGACACCATCATATGGAAAAATGTCAACACAAGTTCCCAATACGACCGTTGGGTCTACGAGGTTAGCATCTCGACGAGTCCTTACATCATAGACTCTCATATAACTGTATGGATATCCCTTTGTTTCTCTGAATGAAATCAATTTGTAGTAGGGATGATTTTCATTTTGTAAAACCTTGTAAAGTTTTTCAAATTCATCACGCGCTAAGGAAATATCTGTATCATCATCCCAAGGGATAAATCCTTTATGGCGTACAGCTCCTAGTAAGGTTCCAAAATCAATAAAGTATTTGATTTGATGTTGTTCACAAAGATCATGTAGATACTTTAAAATATCCAATTCTACTTGCTTGATTTCTTCAAGAGTTAAAGTTCTTTCAGACATAGGTTCTATTCTCCTAAATTTGACTATATTTTTAAACGTTTCTTAATCCCAATCCCGTCATTTAGACCTTTTAACAATCTTCCATAATTTAAAATCATGATGAGATACTCTTTGTTCAACCGGTGGCAATTGCATATAGTCTCCGTAGTCTGAGGTCAAAATTTCATGATAATTTTTCGGAATGGTAAATTCCTTACCTTCAAATGTTCCAGTAGTAACTTGTTCCAGCCATTCACGTCTCCACACTGGTTTGTTCATATCCTTGTAGATAAGATAATCCACTTGCTCATAATCTGAGACTTTACGGGATTTTGCAAGCTCTTCAATCTGGGCAACGTATTTGTTCGTATTGGTAAAATAGAAAATAATAACTGACACATAACGTAGCAGTGAATTCAGTACACTTTTCGTATTGGTAATGCCTTTGAAGGTGTAGCAACTCAATTGACGTTTCTTTATCAGTTTCGTCATCTTGTTTTTAAATTCTACGTCATCCTCGTAGCCATCTACAGGGAAAATATCTACATAGATTCCCATATTCGAATCGATGCGAACATCTTCTTCTAGCAAGTAGGTATGGTTATCCTGCACTTTCATGAAGGGATAGACATAGTTGAGATTATTTTTATAAGACATGACCTCGTAACGTTTATCAGGGTTAGCGATAAGGTAGTCTTGCAACTTTTCATAATCTTCTCGTAACATGCAGATATCCATGTCATCATCCCAAGGGATAAATCCTTGATGGCGAACAGCACCAATTAGACTTCCATATGCTAAGAAATACTTGACACCAATTTTCTGACAAACTTCATGAATATACTCCATGATTCCAAGTTCCATCTGTTGAATTTCATTGATGTCTGTTACTTCTTGGTACCGAACTCCTTCATCTCGTTTGCAGACTACGAGTCCATAGCCAATCGCTAGCCAGAAGATGATATTAATAAAGTTGGTTGAATACATAATCTGACTTTCAAATAATTGACCAAACAAGATACCAAAGAATAGGATCATGATCAATTTATCAGTATTTTTCTTGGAAACAATCAAATACGTTAAAAAGCGCTTGATGACATAAGCCAGTACAAGAAGGAAGGATACCAAACCTAGAACTCCCGAACTGACAAATATGGTCACAAAAATGTTATGGAAATTCCCACCGATAAGGGAGTTTTGAATCTCAAATTTACTGAAATATTCTGTGTAATAATCTGGAACATTTCGTACACCATAACCAAAAATTGGTTTGGCACTTCCCATCTTGATGGCATTTTTCCAGATATAGGTTCTACCACTTGGTGTTGTTTCGATTAGATGGAGCTCACCGTTTTTCTTAGTGACAGACGAATCTGTCTCAGCATAGGATTGTCCTTTGTTTAAATCTAAGACAGTCGCAGTTTCAGATGAGATATAGATTGAAGTTACATAGCTTAATCCAATATTAGTTGCAGTAATCAGCAAACCAGCAACTATAAAAGTGAGGAATCGTTTAACGATACTTCCTCTAGTAGCAAAGAAACTATAGAGTCCAATCATGAGAAGTAAAGAAAGTAAGGCTCCTCGACTTTGCATCGTAGCGAAGTAAACGAATTGAATCACATTATTCAGTTTAAGATAAACAGAATATTTACTTCCTTTATGGATCAAATACATAGCCAAAATAATGCTAATGTATGAAAATATCGCACTAGCATTTGGATTGACAATCCCCCACAGACGGCCATTCATGACACCATAGTAATAAGATTGTTCGCCAATCTTAAATAGGATGAGGACTCTACTTATCAATAAACCAAACGCAAAAATTGCTGAAGAAAAAGATACAATTTGAACCGTATAGGCAATCCAGTCAAATAATTTTTTAAGTTGCCCTGATTGTAACATGGTAAATAATAAAACATAGGTTACCATGAAGAGGATTTCAATCACATTTCCAATCAGATGTCCTGAGCGATTGAAAACAGCTGATAGCAGATGACTTCCAGCTAAGAGTCCAAATAAGGATAGAAATTTGCGATCTGCTGTGATTTCTTTCCACTTAAACAATAAGGTATAGCAAATATAAAGCACTACAATCGCTGATAATCCCTTGTAGAGGGGATTTGCTATCTTATAAACCAGTGAACTCATACTTAAAATCGAAATGAAAACAAATAGATACGCAATCCATAGTTTTGATTTTTCAAAGTATTCATCCATTTTTGAAAAATTCATTTTCAACTCCTTCTCATGATATTAGTTTTTTAATCCAACAATTTTCTTATATAGCCATGGAGAAATGACAAGTGAAAGGATAGCTACCTTGCGAAAAGTGGTGAAATAAGCATCTTTCCATATTTCGCGTCGGTGCTGAACAATCCAAGTCCTCAGCTCGGCTTTCTCCTTTTGATACTCTTCACGTGAAGTAAAGATAATTTTATCGTAAACTGTGATGTACGACCAACATTCTCTGTTTATTAATTCGTATTTTAAATTAGGGAAGGCTTGTGAAACTTGAGCAATTATTTGCTTATAAACTTCTATTGTGTCAAATACATGTCGATTAACAGATGTTGTTGCACTTCCCTCACGATGATCATAATAATAAACAGGTTTGTCAATAAATACGCAACTGCATCTTGTCTTTAGTAGCAATTCAGTTAAAAACAAGGCATCTTCAGCTAGGTGATAATTTGTATTAAACTTTTCATCCGCAAGCAGGTCTCTCTTAAACAGTTTTGCAACTGGAAAAAATGATGTTCTGGTAGTCATCAGTAGTTCCTTCATGGTTTCTTCTGTTGACCAGAGTTCTGTTTTTTCTGAATGTGAAGGTAGGTCTGTTACAATACCGTTTTTGATATGGTGCAGAGGAGCAATTACAAAGCCTACATTCACCCCTTCAACTGCACTTGCTAAAGTAGCTAGGTAATCCTGGGTAACGAAATCATCGCTATCAATAAAGGTAACCCAAGAACCCGTCGCTAGCTGAATTCCCATATTTCTAGCATTTGAAACACCAGCATTTTCGATATGATAAACCTTGATATTCTCATACTGAGATGCTAATTGATCACAGATCTGTCCACTAGAATCAGTAGAACCATCGTTGATTAGGATTAACTCAAAATGGGCATAAGTCTGTTGAAGAATCGACTCCACACATCGCTCCAGATAGGCTTCTACATTGTAGACCGGAACGATAACGCTTATTTTTTCTCCCATCATGCTCCGTATTCTCCCTTGTACTCTGTGTAGCTCTTGTCCATGTCTGCTATAATGGCGTCATGATGCGGTACTTGCTTGTCTGCTGGTGGCGGTGTCATATAGTCCCCAAAAGCAGTGCTGAGATAGGCATCGTAGCCAACTGGGATAGGCATCTCTGTTCCTTCAAATGGCAAGAAAAGATTGTCCTCAAAGGATGCGATTGGGTATTTGTTTCGCATGTAGCCGGGACCTGAGCATAATTCCGTAATTCCATCGCTCTCAGCCAGACCATACTTGGTCATTTCTTTTTCAGCTTTTTTCCAAATGCGATAACGTAGAGATTTTGGAGTCAGGCCGAGTAAGATACGACTTCCCCATTTCATGACTGCACCATGCTTTTCTGGGATAGTTTGGGCGCAAAAGAGTGAATAAATCAGGGCCCAACGAACTTGTTTCTTACGCTCAGCTGGATTTTTAGGATAATAATCTAAAGGTAAAACATCCAAGGCCAAACCGTGTGGCAAATCCAAATCCTTCTGATAAGGCTTGATACAAGTGGTTTCCTTATCACGAATGGTAATAAAAAGGTTACGGTCTACAAAATCTTTGTTACTCTTTGACAAGAAATATCGCTCGTCTGCATAACGAGGCCATAGTTCTGCTAATTTTTCATAGTCCTTACGTGGCATGAAGAAGTCTAGATCATCATCCCAAGGAATGAAACCTTTATTACGAAGGGCGCCAATGGCTCCTCCACCACAGAGATAGCACAACAAATCATGTTCTTTACAAAATGCGACGAAATATTCAGCCATTTCCAGACTACGAGCCTGAATCGCTTTCAAATCACTCATGTCTCTCCTCTTCTGTCCAATAACGAGTTATATCGTTTTATTATACCATAAAAACGCCCTAAAAATCCATCAGATACTAAGAAAAATCAAAGCCTAAACCACTTTTTCACTGGTGATTCAAACTTTGATTTTTTTATAGTATTCTATCTCATTCCCATTTGGGCGAGTTTTGTTTGGTATTTATTTTGATCAACTAGAAGTCCTTGTCCACCATAGATATCATAAGCATCTACCCAGTCACCAAGTTCTGGGACGGTGAGTCTTTCAATGCCATTTTGAGCACCTTCTAGGACAGATAAGCCATTGGTCAACAAGAAGCTATATGGTAGATTTGTTGATGTCATGCCAAAGACTTTTCCAAGTGCCTCTGATCCCGTAAAGAGCTTGGTTGGATCTTTGATTTGCTCAAGAACAGCCGACATGACTTGTTGCTGACGTTTGGTACGGCCATAGTCTCCCTCATCATCATCACGGAAGCGAGCGTAGTTCAGCAAGGTGGAGCCATTCATCTGCTGTTTTCCAACTTTGATAGTTTGAGTTGGGGACTCTGTCTCTGTTGCATGAAGGTCATCTCCAACTGTGGCTTCTGTCAAAGGTTGACCATTCAATGTTGAGAACTGAGCATCAATCGTTACTCCGTCAGGGAATAGGGTATCAATAGCTGTTGCAAAGGCCTGGAAGTCAACTAGGGCATAGTACTTAATATCCAAATCAAAGTTGTCTTTTAGAACCTTGCGGACCATTTCAGCACCTTTTTGCCCTTCTTGTTCCCCAAGTTCATAGGCAACATTTAGTTTGTTATCCGTTTGTTTCTGGCCATTTACAATCTTACTGTACCCGTCGATATAAACTAAGTTGTCACGCATAAAGCTGACTAGTTTGATCTTCTTATCCGATCCACTGACATTCAGTACCATGATCGTGTCAGTACGAGTTTCTGCACTATTTTGACCGATACGGCCATCTGTCCCCATGACTAGGATATTCACACCATCTTTGGTATCCTGACCGTTAAAGACCTCTACTTGAGCTGCCTTGGCGTCAGCTGGCTTATTTGTTGGATTGGCTGCTGACTGGAACCCTCTAAGAAACATGAAAATCATCCCTGCAAGCACGCATGTAATCAACAGCAGGAACCAAGTCAATATTCGTTTGAAGCGAATTCTTCTCTTTTTCTTTTTGGCTTTAGGTTGAGGAGCTACTTTTTCACGTTTCTTAGACCGGCTTCTACTGCCATAAGTCGGAAGATCAATATCTCTACCCCAAGATTCTTCTTTTTCTTCTTGGTAGGAAGGGTGAACTTCAGACTTGGGACCTGCCATTTTCTGTTGCAGATAATCAAATTCCCTCCGTTCACGGTCGTTGAGGTAATGAATATTTTTGAAGAGATAGTCATAACGTAACTGCTCGTGATGACTTAAAGGATTTTCTTTGCTCATTGACTCTCCTTTTCTATATCAGTTATGGTAAAAATCGGGTAGGTTCCCAGGATCTTGTGCTGGATTCCAATAGCTTCTAGTTCTTGTCTTGCAAAATGAACCAGTTCTTTGTCACTATAGTCTACATCGATAATGAAAAAGTATTCTCCCAAGGCTGTTTTAAGGGGGCGACTTTCAATCTTTGTTAAGTCAATCCCTCTCCAAGCAAAGGTCGAAAGTGCCTTGTAAAGAGCACCAGGTAGGTTGTCTGGTAAGGTCAAGGCCAAACTCATTTTTTCAGCTTGTGAGTTCAAAGGAATCTTCGGTATCTCTGCCCCTAACACCCAAAAACGTGTGAAATTGGCTTCCATTTCCTGAATATCCTCTGCAATCAATTCCAAGCCATATTCTTCAGCTGAACTTTTAGGAGCAATAGCTGCATAAGGCTGATCTGGATGTTCTGAAATAAAGCGAGCTGCATAGGCTGTACTGGCGGTTACCTCAATTTTGGCCTCTGGATAGTTTTTGTCGATGAATCTCTTTCCTTGAGCCAGAGCCTGAGGATGAGAAAAAATTTTCTCAATTTTTGACTGACCGGGAACCGCCATCAACTGCTGGTGAATGGGCTGAACGATTTCTGCAACTGCTTGGATGCGAGCCTGATGAAAAAGATAATCCAAGCTTTCATGCACACTTCCCTCAATGGAGTTTTCAACTGGTACTACTGAATAGTCTACCAATCCCTGTTCATAGGCCTTGATAACGTCTGTAATATTTGAAAAAGGCTCTAGTTCCTCATGTGGAAAAGCCGTTTGCACAACATGATGCGAAAAAGATCCCTTGGGACCTAGATAGGCAATTTTCATCTCAGTTCCTCTGTAATTTCCTCTGGGCTTAACTTGGTTACATCCAAAACCCGACTGGCTACTTCCTCATACCAAGCTTGTCTTTCTTTGAAAATAGCTGCCAGTTCTTCCTTACTATTATTTAGAAACAGTGGGCGCTGATTGTCCTTATCAGCTGCGATACGTTGGTAGAGGGTTTCAAAATCTGCTTTTAGGTAGATGTTTTCAGGATTGGTTTTGAGCAAGTCACGATTTCTCTGAGAAATGACGACTCCTCCGCCAGTTGACACAACTCGGTCCGTTTTTAGTAAGTCAGCTAGAACTTCTGACTCTACTTGACGAAAGGCCACTTCTCCTTTTTCAGCGAAGAAATCCGCAATGGACATGCCCAAACGTTCCTCGATTAAGGCATCCATATCGATATAGTCTGGGTCCAAGCCTCTAGCAATTGTCGACTTGCCTGCCCCCATAAATCCGAGTAATACCTTAGCCATGAATCAAGCTCTCCAAATCATCAAAGAAGCTAGGATAGCTAGTGTTGATGGCTTCTGCACGGTCAAGCTCCACTTCTCCATCAGCAACCAAGAGGGCTGCGATGGCTGTCATCATTCCAATTCGATGGTCACCAAACGTATTGACTCTAGCGCCATGAAGTCTTGATTTTCCTTTGATAATCATCCCGTCTGCTGTAGGAGTGATATCCGCCCCCATGCTATTTAAGGCATCTGTCACCACCTGAATGCGGTCTGTTTCCTTTACCTTGAGTTCCTCAGCATCCTTAATGACTGTTTCACCTTGCGCTTGTGTCGCTAAAAGGGCAATAATAGGCAATTCATCAATCAAGCGGGGAATCAAGGCTCCACCAATCTCTGTTCCTTTCAAGTCTGAAGACTCGACAGTCAAGGTTGCTGATTTAGCGACAGGATCGATTTCAGTTATTTCTAGTTTTCCACCCATGGCGCGAATGACATCAATAATACCAGTACGAGTTTCGTTAATCCCCACATTCTGCAGCACCACACTAGAGTTTGGAACAATCAAACCTGCGACCAACCAAAAGGCTGCACTGGAAATATCTCCTGGAACAACTACCTTTTGTCCGATCAGTTTTTGTGGTCCTTGAACTGTGATTTTTTTGCCATCCACACTTAAATGGCCACCAAATTGCTGTAGCATATCTTCGGTGTGGTTACGAGTACATTCTTTCTCGATAATAACGGACTCCCCCTGAGCCTGCAAGGCTGCAAACATCAAGGCTGACTTGACCTGAGCAGAGGCGATTGGCAACTCATAGTGAATAGGTGTAAGTTTTTTCGTCCCTTTTAAGTGAAGAGGGGGCAGGTCTCGCTCAGTTTGCCCTGAAATACTGACGCCCATTTTTTTCAATGGAATCGTCACACGGTCCATAGGACGTTTAGAAAGACTGTCGTCTCCGAACATCTCTACTTCGAAGTCTGCACCAGCAAGGACACCTGAAATCAGGCGAATCGAGGTGCCAGAATTCCCCATATCCAAGGCATTTTGTGGCGCTTTTAAGCCATCCATGCCAACACCTTGAATGGTGATAACCCCATCTTTATCCTCAATTTCTACACCAAGATCACGAAAAACCTGCATGGTTGAAAGCACATCCTCTCCACGCAGAATATCATAAACCTTAGTCTCGCCCTCAGCCAAACTTCCAAAAATAATCGAACGATGGCTGATAGACTTGTCACCTGGAACCCGGATACTGCCATGTAAGTGGCGAATGTTTGTTTTTAGTTTCATAGTTGACCTCATACTTGCAATACTTTTTCTTATTTTATCACAAAAAAGCCAGAAATTCCTGAAATTTCTGGCTTTTATACAGATAAAATACTATTTCAATAATTCTGAAACAGGTTCAAAGACAATTTTCTCAATGTCCGAAAGGTAAATGGACAATTGTTGCTGTTTGGCAAAGAAATCTGACAAAAGAGCGTTCTCTTGGATTTGCTTACTGAAAGACTGCATCTTTTCTTGGAAAGAGGCGTCTGGCATTTGTCCCGTTTGCGCCATGACTTGGATTTCTTGTTGGAAAGCAAGGTAGTCTGCAAAAATCTTGCTAGCTTGTTCATCAGCTTGGATGGCATCTTTTGCTACCTTGACCGCCTTGTATTCTGGTAATTCGCGTAACCCGCGGCTAAGTTCATTTGCACTATCGTAAATATTTGACATGATTTTCTCCTTATTTGATGACGACTGTATAGTCCGTATTTTCTGTAATTAAGCGTTCAGCTCGTTCTAAATCTTGAGCATTTTTAAAGGAAATTTGTAGAATACCGTGAATATCCTCACGGTTTTCTTCGTTGATGTGGATATTAACCAAAGAAGTCCCACGTAGCAATTCCAAAATTCGCAAGATGACATCTTCTTCATCGGGAACATCGACATAGAGGTCGTAAGAGCTATCCACACCACCACGCTTATGTATTTCCATGGCCTGACGTTGCGCACGCGCTTGGTTGAAAAAGTTCCAGATTTGCTCTTCATCTCCCCTGCTGATGGCCTGACCAATCGCTTCCAAGCGTTCCTTGAAATCCGCAATTCGCTCTAGAATAGTCTCACGGTTAGACAAGAGAATAGAAGTCCACATACCTGGCTCGCTTTCCGCAATGCGAGTCATATCTCGAAATCCACCCGCCGCAAAGCGTCTTGCCATCTCATGTTCTTGAGCATAAACTGCTGTTTGTTCCATGAGACCTGATGCCAAGATATGGGGAAAATGGCTAATCTGTGAAGTTACTTGATCGTGCTCCTTGGCATCAATTTCAATGAAACGAGCATGGAGGCCTGAAAGTAGGTCCTTCATTTCTGAAAGGGTTTCTGGAGAGGTCAAGCTAGATGGAGTAAAGATATAGTAGGCATTTTCAAAGAGATTAACATCGGCAGAGGCAGCTCCTGTCTTGTGGCTACCAGCCATGGGATGAGCCCCGACAAAACGAATTGACTTGCCAGCCAAATATTCCTCCGCCACTTCCACAATGGCAACCTTGGTTGAGCCCGCATCCGAGATAATGACGCCTTCTTTCAAGTTCAAACCTGCCAACTCCTGAATAAAAGCAATGGTCTGCTTGATTGGCAAGGTCAAGATGATGACATCTGCCAGAGGAGCAAAACTGGCAAAATCATCCGTCGCACGGTCAATCATCCCCCGCTCCAAGGCAATATCTCTAGAAGCCTGACTGCGATTATAACCTAGAATTTCATAATCAGGATGATCGCGTTTGATACCAAGCGCCATCGAGGCACCAATCAAACCGAGACCTGCGATATAGATGGTTTTTGCCATAGGAACTCCTTAATAGTTCTTTGTATACTCACGGTGTTTGGTTACCGCTTCTTTTAATTCCTCTAGGTTGTCCGATGAAAATTTTTCAAGGATTTCTTGCGCCAGAACCGTTGCTACAACAGCTTCCATGACTACCCCAGCTGCTGGCAGAGCGGTCGGATCACTTCTCTCCACGGTTGCCTTGTAAGGTTCGTGGGTTTCGATATCCACACTCATAAGTGGTTTGTAAAGAGTGGGAATGGGTTTCATAACTCCACGAACAACAATTGGTTGCCCATTGGTCATACCACCTTCAAAACCACCTAGATTATTGGTACGACGAGTATAGCCGTCTTCTTTAGACCAGAGAATTTCATCCATAACTTGGCTGCCTTTGCGGTAACCAGCTTCAAATCCAAGACCAAATTCCACCCCTTTAAAGGCATTGATAGAAACAACTGCTTGGGCCAATCGCGCATCCAATTTTCTGTCCCATTGGACATAGGAGCCAAGGCCAACTGGAACGCCTCCGACGACTGTCTCTACAACCCCACCGATGGTATCACCGTCACGTTTGATTTGGTCAATATAGTCCTTGATTTCCTGTTCCCGCTCTTGGTTGACAATAGAAACTTCAGACTGGGCAGCTCGTTCCTTAATCTCAGCCACTGTCAGATTTTCAGGTACATCGATTTCCTTGCCACCAAAGACCACGACATGGTTGGCAATCTCCATATTTAGCTCAGCCAAAAGTCGTTTGGCTACTGCCCCAACAGCCACTCGCATGGTGGTTTCACGGGCAGATGACCTCTCCAAGGAATTTCGCAAATCATCAAAACGGTACTTAATGCCCCCAACTAAATCGGCATGACCTGGGCGAGGATGGGTAATTTTTCTCTTGCTTTTAAGGCGGTCTTCAATGTCCTCAGCAGACATGATATCCAGCCATTTTTGGTGGTCCTTATTGATGACATCCATGGTAATAGGTGCCCCTGTCGTCTTCCCGTGACGAACGCCCGAAGTAAAGACAACCTGGTCACTCTCAATCTTCATACGGCCACCACGACCGTAGCCACCCTGACGGCGTTTAAGGTCTCCATTAATATCCTCTGCTGTCAAAGGAAGTCCAGCTGGAATTCCTTCAATAATAGCCGTCAAACGGGGGCCGTGTGATTCTCCTGCAGTTAAATATCTCATACGTTCTCCTTATTTTACCAAGTAGTCTTTCATCTCTTCCAGAGAAACTGGGTGAATGGTCGCTGAACCAAGCTCTGGAACTAAGACCAATTTCAAGGTGTTTCCACGCGCTTTTTTATCATGAGTCAAAGCTTGATAAAGTTTGTCAACATCCCAGTTTTCATAATCAACAGGCAAGCCAAATTTCTGGCACATCTCTGTAATGGACTGGGTTATTCCTTCTGGCATGAGGCCTTTTCCCTCAGCAACCTTGGAAATCTGAACCATGCCCATAGCCACAGCTTCTCCATGCATGACCTTGCCATAACCGGCAGTTGCTTCAATAGCATGACCAATAGTGTGCCCAAAATTGAGGTAAAGACGAACACCGTTATCCAACTCATCTTCGACCACCATCTTGCGCTTAACCTGACAAGAATGTTCAATCAAAGTCTCTGCATGTTCCAAAATGCTCTCTACAGAACCATCTAGCTCCATCAAGAGAGCCCACAGTTCTGGATCCTCAATCAAGCCGTACTTGATAACCTCGCCCATCCCCTCAATCAGCTCTCTTTTTCCAAGCGTTTCTAGGACAAGCGGGTCAATCAGAACCCCATCTGGTTGGGCAAAAGTTCCCACCATATTTTTAGCAAAAGGAGTATTGACACCCGTCTTTCCACCAATAGACGAATCAACCTGGGCTGTCAAACTAGTCGGAATCTGAACAAAGTGAATGCCCCGCATATAGGTAGAGGCTACAAAACCAGCTAGGTCCCCAACGACACCACCACCAAGAGCCACGATCCCATCGCTACGAGTCAACCCCTGCTTGACTAGAAATTCATAGACTTTCTGAACAGTTGTTAAATTTTTTCGTTCTTCGCCTTCTAAAAAGTCAAAAACAGCTACCTGAAAACCAGCATCTTCTAGGCTGAGTTTAATCTTCTCTGCATAGAGAGAAGCTACATGGTTATCGGTTACAATGACCACTTTTTGAGGTTGCCAGAGTTCTCGCAACCATTGACCAGCCTGAGCCAGACAACCTTTTTCAATCTGAATATCATAAGGATGATGCGGAATATCGATTCTGATTTTCATAGGAGGGTCTCCTTTTCACTATTTATATTTTTCTGTTAAGGACTGCCAAATTTCTTCTGTCGGCATTTCTTTACCTGTCCACAGTTGAAAAGCTTCAGCAGCCTGATAGAGCAACATTCCTAGACCATTGACAGCTGGATTGCCCTGCCTCCTAGCCCATTTCAAAAATGGCGTTTCAAAGGGTTGGTAAATGATATCTGCCACCAATAGAGTTTCTGGTAAGACTAAGCTCTCAGGAACTGGGGATGATTTGCCATCCATTCCTACACTGGTCGCATTGACGAGCAGGTCCGACTTGGCAATCATTTCTTGCAGTTCAGAAATATCCTCCAAAGCATACAAGTCCACTTCAAAGCCTGTCTGCTCCTGTAACTTATCTAGGTAAGGTCTTGTTTTTTCCATGGAAACTGAACGAACAAAGACTGAAATTTGACTGACGCCATCCAAAATAGCCTGTGCCAAAATGGACTTGGCCGCACCACCTGCTCCCAGAATGGTCATTTTCTTATCCGAAATTGTAAAAGAAGGCAAGCTCTTAAAGAATCCCTTGCCATCTGTATTATATCCAATTAAAGTTCCGTCTTGATTAACAACTGTGTTGACTGCCCCAATCAAACGAGCTTCATCACTCAACTCATCCAGATAAGAAATCACTTGCTCCTTGTAAGGCATAGACAGGTTGATGCCAAACATCTGGTAACGGCGAATATTGGCGACTGTTTCTGCCAAATCACCCGCTTCAATCTCCCAAGCTACATAGGCACCATTAATAGCTGTCGCCTCAAAGGCCCTATTGTGGATAAAAGGTGAAATAGAGTGTTTGATGGGATTGGCAACAACTGCAGCTAAACGTGTATAGCCATCAAGCTTCATCCAAAATCTCCCTGATTTTCTTCATGTTTGATAGCGAAATCTGACCTGGGGCACTCGCTTCATCCAGACTAGCAAATGACCAACTTGAACCCGTCACATCTGAAGTGATACGAGATACCTTGCCCATTTTCCCCATGGAAATGGTCACGTACTCTTGCTCAGGGTTGAGTGTTTTAAATCCTCGTGTGTAGTTCATCAAGTCTAAAACATCCTGCTCCGTATGGGCCATAACTGATACCTTGACCACTTTGGGAGAGAGACTGGTCAACTCAGACAAAATTTCCATCATGTTTTCAGGTGTCTCCTGGAAATTATGGTAACTCAAAACAAGATTTGGAAAATCCAACATTTCCTCAAAAACGTCCTTGTAGCTGAAATACTCAAAATCTACATAATCCGGCTGATAGAGCTGAGTAACTTCCTTGATGATTTGAACATACTCTTCTGAGGAAAGTTCGATTTCTCCTCCCTCAGCGCGTGTCCGAAGGGTAAAGACAAGTTCGCGTCCTGCAAATTTCTCAAAGATAGCGGGTGCTACCTGTAAAATAGCGTCCTTTGTAAGAAAGTCCGCACGCCACTCAATGATATCGGCATCTTCATACCTAGTAGCATCCAGTTCTTGCGCTTCTTCTAAACTTCTTGGCATTACTGAAACGATTAATTTCATCTACTAACCTTCATACTAATCACCTTGAGGTAATTACTGCTTTCATCTTTTTTATTATAGGCAAAGTCTGCTGGAAGACCATATTGGTTCAAGATCTGATACCTTCTTCCTGCAAAACCTTTATCAATTTGTTCTGTAAATTTCTGGCGGGAAACATTGGCAGCATTGGTACTGGCAATGATAATCCCTCCCGGATTTAAAATCTCTAGACTTTGGGAAATCAACTTGTGATAGTTCTTAGCTACAGAGAATGTTTGTTTTTTATTGCGGGCAAAGCTCGGCGGATCAAGCACAATCACATCATAGGTCAAGCCTTTTCGCTTGGCATACTTGAAGTACTCAAAGACATCCATGACGATAAAACGATGATTATCCGTGCTGAGCCCATTTGCCTGAAAATGAGCTTCTGACAGCTCTCTAGACCTTTTGGCCAAGTCGACAGAAGTCGTCTCACTAGCGCCTCCCATAGCTGCAGCAACAGAAAAGGCAGCCGTATAGGAAAACATATTGAGCAAGGATTTGCCCATGGCTAGACCGTCAACCAGACTCCCACGAACCTCATGCTGGTCCAGGAAAATCCCTGTCATCAAACCATCATTCATAAAGACTTGATAGAGCACGCCATTCTCAAGAACAGTAAAATAGTCTGGCGCTTCCTCACCATAAACATAGGCAGACTCGTAGTCTAGACCTTTAAAACGAATCTTCTCATAAGCCCCCAAGACCTCAGGAAAAACTTCCTTAAAAGCCTTTACGATTAGCTCACGAATTTGGTAAACAAAGGAGTTGTACCAAGAAAAAACAGCATAATCTCCATAGAGATCAACAGTCAGACCACCAAAACCATCCCCCTCTTGGTTAAAAAGGCGAAAGGCAGTAGTCAAGTCATCTTGATAATAAGGCTTTCTATCTTCCTTAGCCTTACGAAACAGGATTTCAAAAAAGGCTTGATTGAAACGAACCTTTTCCTTGCTGACCAACCAACCGATTCCCTTATTCTGTTGAGAAAGATAGGCGCTCCCTAAAAACTTCCCGTCTTGACTAAGAACTTCTACTGCCTGATCCGTCAGTTCAATATCTGTTAAATCACTTGCTTCCAAAAGAACTAGACCCTTAGCTAGCTTTTTTTCAACGCGTCTGCTGACCCTAATTCTATTCATAGCTACTATTATAGCAAATTTTGTGACAATTCTCAAAAAAGAAACCGTTTAACCATATGTACTTTAGTTTACTGAGTGTCATTTTTGTTAAAATAAGTTTATTCCATTTACTTTTCCACCAAAACATCCTTTCCCTTATAATGGAAAGAGAGATTCTATTCGCTAAAAATAGACAAAAACAGAAATGAGTATAGAATCTTGCGCAAACGTTTGCCTAGTTCTAAACTTTATGGTAGAATAAAACACAACATTGATAAGCAAGAGGAAAAACAATGCAAAATCAGACACTTATGCAATACTTTGAATGGTATTTGCCTCACGACGGCCAACACTGGGCTCGACTGACAAATGACGCAGAACACCTAGCAAACCTTGGTATCAGCCATGTCTGGATGCCACCTGCCTTCAAGGCGACTAACGAAAAAGATGTCGGCTATGGTGTTTACGATCTTTTTGACCTAGGCGAATTTCACCAAAAAGGGACTGTCCGTACCAAGTATGGGTTTAAAGAAGATTATCTTCAAGCCATTCAAGCCCTAAAGGCACAAGGAATTCAACCTATGGCCGATGTGGTGCTCAATCACAAGGCTGCTGCCGATCATATGGAAGCCTTTCAGGTTATTGAAGTGGACCCTGAGGACCGTACCGTTCAACTAAGCGAGCCCTTTACTATCAATGGCTGGACTCACTTTACTTTCGATGGTCGCCAAAACACCTACAATGACTTCCACTGGCACTGGTACCACTTTACAGGTACGGACTACGATGCCAAGCGCCGTAAGTCTGGTATTTACCTGATCCAGGGAGACAACAAAGGCTGGGCAAATGAGGAATTGGTCGATAACGAAAACGGTAACTACGACTACCTCATGTATGCTGACCTAGACTTTAAGCATCCTGAAGTCATCCAAAATATCTATGACTGGGCTGACTGGTTCATGGAAACGACTGGTGTAGCTGGTTTCCGTTTGGATGCCGTTAAGCACATCGACTCCTTCTTTATGGGCAATTTCATTCGTGATATGAAGGAAAAATACGGTCAAGATTTCTATGTTTTCGGAGAATTTTGGAATCCAGATAAAGAAGCCAATCTAGACTATCTTGAAAAGACAGAAGAACGCTTTGACCTTGTCGATGTTCGTCTCCACCAAAACCTCTTTGAAGCCAGTCAAGCTGGAGCAAGTTACGACCTTCGTAACATTTTCACAGATAGCTTGGTTGAACTCAAGCCTGACAAAGCAGTCACTTTCGTTGACAACCATGATACCCAACGAGGACAAGCCCTTGAGTCTACTGTTGAAGAATGGTTCAAGCCAGCAGCCTATGCCCTCATTCTATTACGCCAAGATGGTCTTCCATGTGTCTTTTACGGAGACTATTACGGCATTTCAGGGCAATTTGCTCAACAAGATTTCAGAGAAGTTCTTGATCGTCTCCTAGCCATCCGAAAAGACAGGGCCTATGGAGAGCAAACAGACTACTTTGACGATGCTAACTGTATCGGTTGGGTTCGTTCAGGTGCTGAACATCAATCTCCAATCGCTGTCCTTATCTCCAATGACCAAGAAAACAGCAAATCTATGTTTGTCGGTCAAGAATGGGCTGACCAAACCTTTGTTGACCTCCTTGAAAATCACCCAGCACAAGTTACAATCAATGCTGATGGTTATGGAGAATTTCCAGTAGCAGCGGGTTCAGTCAGTGTCTTCGCAGCAAAATAAACCTATCAGTTACAAGCCAGATCCAATCGGATTTGGCTTTTTTGTAATCACAAAAAGACCTACCCAAATGGATAGATCTTTATTGTCTTATAATTTACCTGCTACTGTATCCAAGAGTTCTTGGATTTTCGCTTGATTGCTTCCTCCTGCCATGGCCATGTCTGGTTTACCACCACCACGTCCATCAACAATTGGAGCCAATTCTTTAACCAAGTTACCTGCGTGGATATCTTTTGTCTTGCTAGCTACAAGAAGGTTCACCTTGTCACCAATAGCGGCAACTAGGACAAGCACATCAGAGTAGTCTTTTTGTTTCCAGTTATCCGCAAAGGTACGAAGGGCACCTGCATCTGATACAGAAACTTGGCTTGCAATGTAACGGTGTCCGTTGACTTCCTTCACATCCTTGAAGACATCACCTGCAGCTGCAGCTGCGGCTTTTTCTTTCAATTCTGCATTTTCTTTTTGAAGCTGACGGAGTTGTTCTTGAAGCCCTTCCACCTTGTGGGGTACTTCTTTGAGTTGAGGTGCTTTCAATGTTGCTGCGACGGCTTTCAGAGCGTCTTCTTGTTCGCGATAGGCTTCAAAGGCTTCCTTACCAGTTACTGCCAAGATACGGCGGGTTCCTGATCCGATTCCTTCTTCTTTGACAATCTTGAAGAGGCCAATCTCAGAAGTGTTGCCAACGTGGGTACCACCACAAAGTTCCACTGAGTAGTCACCAATGGTTACAACACGGACTTCTTTACCGTATTTCTCACCAAAGAGGGCCATAGCTCCCATTTCTTTAGCCGTGTCAATATCTGTCTCAACAGTTTCTACAGCAATTGCTTCCCAGATTTTCTCATTGACTTGCTGTTCAATGGCACGCAATTCTTCAGGAGTTACGGCTTGGAAGTGTGTGAAGTCAAAGCGAAGGAATTCAACTTCGTTCAGAGATCCTGCTTGTGTCGCATGGTGGCCAAGGATATTGTGAAGAGCCGCATGGAGCAAGTGAGTGGCTGTGTGGTTCTTCATGACACGATGACGACGATTTGTATCAATTGCCAAGGTGTATTCTTGGTTCAAAGCAAGTGGTGCAAGAACTTCAACAGTATGAAGAGCTTGTCCGTTTGGTGCTTTTTGCACATCCGTCACATTCGCTACGACATTTCCTTTAGCATCCAAGATTTGACCGTGGTCAGCTACCTGTCCACCCATTTCCGCGTAGAATGGAGTCTCTGCAAAAATAAGAGAGGCAGTTCCTTCTGAAACAGCTTCTACTTCAGCATTGTCCGCTACGATAGCCACCAACTTAGAAGGCAATTGACTAGCATTGTAGTTGAAGACACTTTCCACTGTAATGTTTTGGAGGGTTTCATTTTGCATTCCCATTGAGCCACCCTTGACAGCTGACGCACGCGCACGTTCTTGCTGCTCTTTCATGGCTGCTTCGAAGCCTTCACGGTCTACAGTCATCCCAGCTTCTTCAGCGATTTCTGCTGTCAATTCAACTGGGAATCCATATGTATCGTAGAGTTTGAAGACATCTGAACCAGCGATAACGCTTTGTCCTTTCGCTTTCAAGTCAGATACAATGGTTTCTGCAAAGTGTTGACCTGAGTGAAGGGTACGAGCAAATGACTCTTCTTCGCTCTTAACGATTTTTTCGATAAAGTCCCGTTTTTCAAGCACTTCTGGGTAGTAGCTTTCCATGATTTTTCCAACAGTTGGAACGAGTTTGTAAAGGAAAGGCTCGTTGATGCCCAATTTTTGACCATGCATGGAAGCACGACGGAGTAGACGACGAAGGACATAACCACGACCTTCATTTCCAGGAAGGGCACCATCACCGATGGCAAATGAAAGAGAACGGATATGGTCAGCAATGACCTTGAAGCTCATGTTGTCGCCGTCTTGGTCATAAACCTTACCAGATAATTTCTCAACTTCACGAATGATTGGCATGAAGAGGTCTGTTTCAAAGTTTGTCTTAGCCCCTTGGATAACTGCCACCAAACGCTCCAAACCAGCGCCCGTATCAATATTCTTGTGTGGCAATTCCTTGTACTCACTACGAGGAACAGCAGGGTCTGCGTTAAATTGTGACAAAACGATGTTCCAGATTTCGATGTAACGGTCGTTTTCGATATCTTCTGCAAGCAGGCGAATACCGATGTTTTCTGGGTCAAATGCTTCTCCACGGTCAAAGAAGATCTCAGTATCAGGTCCAGAAGGTCCCGCACCGATTTCCCAGAAGTTGTCTTCGATTGGGATCAAGTGGCTTGGATCCACTCCTACTTCAATCCAGCGGTTGTAAGAATCTTTATCGTCTGGATAGTAGGTCATGTAGAGTTTTTCAGCAGGAAAATCAAACCATTCTGGGCTTGTCAAAAGCTCATAAGCCCAAGTGATGGCTTCGTCACGGAAGTAATCCCCGATAGAGAAGTTCCCCAACATTTCAAACATAGTATGGTGGCGAGCTGTTTTTCCGACATTTTCGATGTCATTGGTACGGATAGCTTTTTGCGCATTGGTAATACGTGGGTTTTCAGGGATAATGGTTCCGTCAAAGTATTTCTTAAGGGTTGCTACCCCAGAGTTGATCCACAAAAGAGTTGGGTCATTTACAGGAACCAAGCTGACTGATGGTTCGACAGAGTGTCCTTTGCTTGCCCAGAAATCAAGCCACATTTGGCGTACTTGAGCACTAGATAGTTGTTTCATAATATCTCCTTATTTACTTGTTTAATTTGATTGGCTTTCCAGCATCTCCACATAGTCAATCGCGACACAGAGGGAAATGACCAGGTCTGCATAAGAGTCTTCATAGACGGTTACGGTGTAAGTTGAGGTCAAATGGAAAATCTCTTTCCGAATCTCGGCAACAAGCTGATCACGATCATCTAGCAATTTGAAATTCAAATCCCAGATATTGCCCTCGATACGAAGCCCTAGATCATCAAACTCATACTTATCTCGAAAGAAGGTCAACTTCTTACGAATAACGAAATTTGAACCGTTTCGTAGCTGAATAGTAAATCGAGGAAGCAAAGTGAAAAATTCTTTACTAATCTCACTGACTTGCTCACCATAGGCGTCATAGATGGTAAAGGTCTTAGGAATTTGGAAGAAAGAGCCCTCCACCTGATAGTTCACTACTCCTCTGTCATCCTTGATATCGAAGCGTTCGCCTCCAAGACGAAACTTTTGTTTCACGAGAAATGTCTTCATAAACACCTCCAAAAATCAAAAGACAAGTCCATATCACGAAGGGCGAAAAACCGCGGTACCACCTTCATTCAATGAACTTGTCATTCTCTTAATCTTATGCAATTGTTAGATTGAGCAGCATGACTTCCTACCTTAGATGGCTCGCAGCACCGCCATTTCTCTGGACTAAGATAACTGAAAATCAATTCTCAACTTTCTTATTATATCGTTTTTTGGGTTCTGCGTCAACTGGGAAAGCAGGCACATGCAATCTCATTATATGTATCATCAGCAAAAAAAGACTTATTGATAAAGTATATTATTGACGAAGTAAGTCAAGCATTTCATTATTGAGTGTTTGGTAACAAGAGAAATAGTTATCATCAATCTCAAATGTATCTTGTAAAATAAAGCGCAACGTATCTATAGTCTGTTGCAATTTCTTTGAATTGACTAGTTTACTATCAATCTCTGACAAGCCATGTGCCACCTTATTTCTCTCACCATTTAAGCTATTTATTAACTTTATGGACTTAAGTAATTCAGGAGAAACTTGATAATAAGATAGAATATTTTCATAAGATAAGAGATTTAAGGTTGACTGAGGAGAATAAATTCTTTCCTTCTCATCTTTTATACCCTTAGATTTCTTAAATTCTAGATCAATGAAATCTAAAATAGCTTCAAAATCATTGTATTCTTCATTTAACTTTGGAAAAGTACCATCATATTTGATTAAATCTGGATAATCTTTCTTTATCTTCTCCTCGATGATAAATTCTACATAAGACTTTGATTTGATTAAGACATCAGCAACCTGCCCTCTCTCTTTCAAAACTTCAATCATTAAAAAGTAATTAAGAGCTTTTTTCTCAACCTCTGTGAGTGAATATCCCTGAATATCTTTTAAAATCGCTTGAGTTTTAAATACTTTTACAAAATCATTTAATATGTCTCTTAAACGAGCTAATTTCTTTTTAGAAAGTAATTTATTGTATTCTTTTCTAGTAACTAATTCTTCCGCAGCAAGATAATCATAAGAAGAGATTAAATTTCTTAAGTGTCGCTTGATAAGAGACTGATTAAATTTTTCAGCTTCATCTTTGATTGTACGATCTTCGTAATTCTTTTGATTATCCTCGTTCTCGTAAAAAAGCTTCTGTTCATCTTCACTTGAAAGTGGTACATACTTCCTATTTGCTGATTTGTTAGGTGTTGCAACCTGTATGGCCTGCGTATTATAATCATTAATTCGATTCAAGGCAAATAAAGCAGAAATAATCTGAGGTGTCCCTGAGGAGAGATTTAAGATTAATTGATGATCTGTTCCAGAATATTTTTCTATAATCTGCCCCATCACTTCATACATTTTATCAAATAGATAGACTTCATCATTTTTCAATATGATTGATTCAATAACCACTTTAGGATGATAACCCTCTATTGAAAATAATGCTTTCTCAACTAGATTATTTTTTACTAACATTTCTTCACTATAAACCAAAACAATCTGTTCGGGTCTGTAAGTTCGAGCAATATGTAATAAAGCTGCATCTCGATTATAACTTATCGGATCTGTCGTTCCAACTGCTGAAATTAAAATTTCCAAGATATTCTACCTCTCATTATTTCAGTAATTCCAATAATTCTTTATTAAAATCCTTGTAAAAATTAAAATCCTTTTCAGTAAGTTGATACTGTTCCTTGATTAGCCCTTTTAAGGCTTTTAGAACTGGACCTAACTGTTTAAGTTCCTCAGAATCTAGTGAATCCAATTTATGAGCTATCGTATTTCGTGTTTTGTTCATTCTCAAAATCGGTTTGATTTTATTATGCAATATCCACTCTCTTTTTTCTTGAAGGATCTTGTCATAATCCCAAATCCCGATATAATATTTCACTGAATCGTTCGCGTAATTATCCAGAAATCCTGGATAACGATTTTCGATATAGTCATCTAAGATAAACTCTGTAAGGTTTTTAATTCTAATCAGACCTTCACTAAAATTACCACGTTCTTTTTGCAAATCAATAGTCAAATAAGCATTTAATACTTTTTTCTGTTCTTCGCTCCATTTTTTCTTTTGGAGGACTTGAGGTACAGCTTGCCTATCTAATGAATCGACAATATCTTGTAATTTTTTGCGACAGTCTTTCAAACCAGGGAAATCAGGCAATTGATTTGCGATCTCTAAACTAGCTTTATAATCATATTTTTTTATAAAATCACGTAAAGTTTTTTTCATTAAGGCGTGTAAGAATTTTTCAGACTCATCCTCTAGAGTACGATCTACAAAATCTTCAACATTGTCTTCATTTGTATCAATGAGAATATCTATATCTTCAACATTGTCGTGAGGCACATTCTCATTTGAATCATTTACGGGAGTTGGAACTTGTATAGCTTTAACGTTTATTTCACTGAGTCTATTAATTATAAAAAGTGCTGCTTTTACTTGTGGTGTTGCGCTTGAAAGATTTAAAAGTAATTCATCATCCTTCGTATAATACTGCTGAATAATTGATTCAAACTGATCATACATTGTATCAAAAATATGTACTTCATTGTTTAAAATAATTGGTTCATGGTATACAATCTCTGGGAGGTATTCAGAATCAATAGAACGAATCACTTTCTCAATATCATCTTTCTTACTAATTGTTCTCTCTGAAAAAACAACAATAATTTTATCTGGACGGTATTTTCTCGCAATATGTACTAAAGCTCCATCGTGAAAATTTCGTATAGGATCTGTATCACCCACTGCCGAAATCAAAACCTTCATTTAGTAATCTCCTTAATCATAAAGTTCGCCTTACCCATTTCATAGAAGGATTCATCATTTTTTATTAATATGGAAGGCTGAACAGAGTCATCTTCCACAAGGATAGGGGCTTTTGTTAATTTCAAGACTCCCTTTCCAACCATCCTAGTGGTTCTGCTATTCTCATAACGTTCTTGTAAAATTCCATTTGCTTGTTTAAAAATTGTTTTCGTCCAAGCTCCACTACCAGCACCCAAGTAGATAGGATAGTCAATATTATCTTGAATCTTATCTTCCGGAAAATCCTTTAGGAAAAAGTTTTTATAACCCCTATAAAACTCTAGTGCCTTATCTTCAAGTTTTTCAATTAAAGTTGCCGATGCTGCTGTAGTTGTGGTAATTGTAAATTCTACTTTAGTCAAAGGAGCAATAGCTTCTCGATATAGAGGTAAAGATTTTACTGTTGGCGATTCGGCTGAGCAGTCCCATTTTTGAACTAAAATAAGACTGTCATTTCTAAATGGTTTGCTATCACTAACACGAATGGCATTAAATATATTATTGAATTCTTTACCCTTCTTAGGCACCCAAGGAATCATATTTTTATTTTCCTTAGGATTCTTACCTCTAGTATCAACCACCTTTTTATTATTCCAGGCAGGATTGGTATTCATCAAAATAGTTCGAATGGCTCCCTTTAACGAACTACCAGGTATATAAGGATTACCATAAGGGTCTCTCATAAACTTTGCTACTTCATTAATAGTACCTAACTTGGAATCAATGTAGTTCATTTCGGTTTCAAAACCAGTCTCTTTAATCCTATAACCACCAAAATCACGGTCAGAAATACGGTTATCCTCTAAAAAGGAAATCAAACGATTATTACTGGCACTTGCCTTTCTCTCTTGTAAAAAGCGCTCAAACTTCTGATCATAACCTTTCTCCACCATTCGATTATAAAACTTACCCATATCAGGGAAATAAAAGTACCCATCTTCATAGATAAATTCACGAGATGTGTACTTATCACCACTGCCAGTATGGATAGGAGCCATGGCTAGGAGGCTGAATTGAAAGGTTCTATACTCTGTTTTCATCTTTCTCTCTCCATCTTGAAAAATAATGGTTTAGCATAACTTAATACTTCATGTGGGAAATCAAGAGGTCTTACATCTATAATCTGTCCTGTAAAGGTTTCAGAGAAAGTAGATCCAGAAGCAAACTTATATAAATCCTGCTTACGGTAATTTTCATTAGTTTCTGTACTAAAAGCAAAACCACTTGATTTACTTAGTAAATAGGAACCAGTTTCCATAGCATATTCAAGTTCCTTTTCGACTGGTAGAGAAGTCGTCAAGGTCATGACAGGTCCTTGATGGGACTTGGTGAGACGATTTTTGAAGCTATCTGGTAAATCTAATATAGTCAAATCAAATTGTCCATAGCCACTGGAACGTTTGCCCCCAATCCCCGTATACTGCAAGCTTGTCATGAGTTCATTTAAGAGTTCAGATTCGGTAGCAATCACATAGAGAGCAGACTTATCTGCAAATCGAACTGTAGAAACTTGATAAAGAGCTCCATCCACGTGAGGTTGGTTTTTAGTGACGATGTTTGTTACTCCATGTTCTGCGTCTTCAAAAAGAGTTCCATTTACATAAGAATCAAATTTATCTAGAGGAATAAACTGAAGTTTCTTTGCCATTTTCGCTTGGCGTCGCACTTCTTTGACATCTGTCGTTAAATCTGCCTGATCAAACTTTGGAAATCCTATCGGCTTAGGTAAAAATGGGCCTGACTGATAAGGAAATGCATCTGACAAAACGAATCCATCTAGACCTGCTAATGATACAAATTCCTCCATTTTGCCCATTTTTTTTGCTTCTATAGCTAAGGCTGAAAACAATCGGTCCGCTGCAAAAGTCATTTTAGAACTATCCAAACTGCCTGCTCCGAAGTGAGCAGTATGGAAGTTCATAATATACATCTTGTAGGTCATACTAGACCTCCGTAGTTAAAAGTTCATTCAATCTACTAACATCATAGTTTCCGAAAACTGTATTTGCTTTAAGATTCTCAAAAGCAACCTTACCATATCCACGAGAGCCTGAACCGCCTAAATAATCAAGTTCCAACAGTTTTAATCCATCAAGAATCACTTTGAAGTCTTCTTCTACTTGAGCTTGACTCTTGTCTGTCACCTCATAGATCAACTCAAATCCAAAGACACTGTCTCGGATAGCACGTTCAATTTGTCTCGGTTTAGCTACAGCAGAGATACGATCAATGGTATTTTCGAATTTTACTTCAGTATAAATCTTTGCGCCTAAGCTATCAAGTTTATCTTTATTAGATAAAAATGCATCGCGAAAAATTAAACGACCTATTTTATCGCGCTTAGATGAGCTATTTCCAAATAGTCGACTTAGAATTTCCCCATCTTCTCCTGGTTGCTTTGCTAGTCTAGAATTATATACTTTTGCTAGAAGGGTACGCATTTTCCCTTTGATACTTGAACCCGGGATAATGGGTAAGTTCGTAATTGGATCTTTAATCACAGGTGAGTCCATAGCCCCAATTGCTGCAAAGGCATTACTTGTTCCAATATGAAGTCCTGTCTCTAGACGAATTTGTCCTGTTATTTTAATTTTTGCAAATGTCATTAATCTTCCCCTCCGTAAAATCTAAAATAGGCCACTAAAGCTTCCATATATCGGCAAAAGCGTTGGAGACTTTCTTTATTGTTGATCTCTTTGAGAGCATCCAATATTTCAGCTTTTTCTACTAAATCTTTCACAGAAGTTTCTCTTCCTGCTTGATAAACAAACTGCACTCTCAAATAAGCGATTTTATCAGCCAATTCCTTATACTCTCTGATCTTACTTTCATCAAAAAGATTACTAGTTAAATTTAGTAGATTTCGAATTTGTGTAGTTGTTAAAAGGAATGCATCAGGATTTCTAAAATTCCTAGTATTTCGATTCAATGATTTAATAACCTTTTCTGCCTTATCTACGTAATTATTATCTGTTAAAATTGCCATCTATGAATCCTTTCTAATCTCATAAATATATAGAAGTAAAGCTATCTCTGCTTCCTTACGTTCATTGTCGCTACCTTTATACCAAGAAAAGAATAAATCTTTGAACTTTCTAAACACTTCTTTTTTGTCTTTAGGTGTCTGGTCTTCCAAACGAGTTAAATAATAAGCTAATCGAGCAATATTCATACGATCGTAGTTACGAAGGAGCTCAATCAGTCTGTATACAAAACTTTTTCCTCGCTCATCTTGAATATTAAAGTAGTATCGGATACTCTTAAGTTTTCCATTATAAACATTGTTAATGAATTGGTCGAACTTCAAGGTATAATTTTTTTCAAAAAGGGAAATACTATCCTTGTCGTTATCCTTGGCTGCTCCTTCTAACTTACCAGTTTCTTCAGCCATCAGGCTAACCGGAGTTTTATCTGGAAAGAGGCCGATCCCTGCTGATAGGGTTAATTTGCCATTTGTCCACTTGATAAAGTTTTGTCGGAGACAAATGGTGAACTCAATAACATCCTGCCAGGAACCGATAGCAAATACATCATCTCCACCGGCATAGATGATTGATAGTTTTTTCTCTTTGGCAAACTGGTTGATATAGACCTTAAAGAAGAGACTCATACTTCTAGAGAATGTCGCCGAGCGTGCCAGAGTATTATACTTGCCACCATCTTGATAGGAGAATCCAGCCATAAAGGCTGCTCCTAGGTCATCCACATCTAGTCGAACGACTGCCAGACGCTTGATACCTTGACCAGACTCCTGAGATAGTTTAGCATACTCGTAAATCTCATCATACTTGTAATCTCCGACAAAGACATGGGTTGCTTTTAGGATATCTGTACTATAGCTATTCTTTACATAAATACGGTCCCACTCTTCTTTAGCAAGGTCGGCATTGGAAATACCACTAATATAGGCTCCCGGACCTATCGGCAGGCCTTTTTCTTTTGTCACAATATAGTAGTTTTCTTGTATTTCCTTGGCAAAGCGATACATCCCTGCACAGATATGGCAGACCTCTTGATCTTTATACTTGGTAAGCTTTTCGACTGAGTGACAAATTGCACATTCTTTCTGGGAGCTTTTTCCTCCTTGGTTGAGTTCAAGGAGAGTTTTGGCATCGTAACGAGAAATTTTCTTTTGGGAAATCATCCGACTAGTTGTTTGATAGACTTTTCGATAGTCGGCCAGTGTCGTTGTCATATCATTGGAAGAAAACGGACTCCAACCAAATGCTACGTACAAACCTGTCTGGAAATGCTTGATCAAAAACTGATTGAATTCTGCTTCAAAGCTAGCCAAGGTTTCTCTAGTTTTTTCGGTGTTTGGAAGGATAAAGTAGGCGTGCCCTCCACCGACGTAGAGAAGATTAGCCCTCGTAAGCTCTAACTTCTCCAGTAAGCTGTCAGCGATATGTTCCCCCATAAAATCTAGATACAAGGAACGTGCTTTTAGTTGCTTAGCTGCACCAGCTGTTGCGATATTGTAGATAAAATCCTGAATCCCTGACAGGTCAAAACTTGCTAATAAAAAGGCTTTTTCGCTATAAAAAGCTTCTAAATCCTGTCCCAGTACCTTCTCATAGTCACGGCAATTCTTGTCTGCTAAATAGTCCTCTATAGCTAGGGAAAAGCCAGCTGTCAGACGACTGTAGGTTGCTAGAGAAATATCTGATAATCCCTTGGTTCTTGTCGAAACAGGTACATAGGAAAGAGTAGACTCAAGGAGATTCAAAAGGGCATCTATCTCAGATTGGCTAAAGTCAAATCTCTCAAACTCTTTTTCTAAGGTCGCTACTATCAAGTCATAGTCTGACTTGTCAGACGGCTCACTCGATTCCTTAGCATAGTTTGGCTCCCCGTCAAGCTCTAATGGACGCGCATCAAGATAACGCTGACTAGAGCTATCTGAAAATACATTGAAGATATCCGATTGTTTACTTAGGAAATCTTCTTTACCTCCATGAGTATCTGGTGCTCCTTTTAGGCCTGAAGCAATCTTTGCAGCAGCTGACGTGATATAGACCAAACTATCAAGAGTTAAGTCCGTCGGCAGATCACTAGAAGTCGCCTTGGCTATCTGCTGGGCTATTTTTTCATTATCCGAAAAGCGTCTAAACCATTCGGACCCAATGGTACCTAGGTCTTTCTGATCATACCTGGAACCTTGAATCACCTTGCCGATAGCGTGCAAAAGCGATCCATAAACTAAATCAATCTTTTCTTTCTTCAAGTTCTAAACCTCCCATCCCTAAACTAGTTTTCATACCGAGACCTGAGTACTCCCCAAATTTTAGAAGCATATTGGCATATGCTTTCAAGGTATTTGGACCTGTAATTTTAAAGGTCAATTTCCCCCTGAAACCAGGGATTTTTTTGCCATGGACTTTAAAATAGCTGGACTCCAATCGATAACTGGTAATCCTACTATGCTTGACCAAATAGTCCAGGGTTTCCTCTTCGATGTCCTGACGATTCTCGATCAGACGTGCATACTTCATCATCAAACTCTGAAAGATGAGACGCATGCTAGGAAAGAGCACGTACTCTCCCTGAGAGCGAAATCCTGTCGGAGTTTGAAAATGAATGGTATAGAGTGACCGATCTTGGTTTTCATTAAAAAACTCAAAGAGTTGCTCTGAACTGAGATCTTGCATGGAGAAAGATTCCACCATGAGAGTCGGCAAATCATGAAGTTCTACTTTCTTGAGCTCCAATAGAACAGGCAAAATCTGCTTGACAGCCTCATCCGTCAGGAGATGAAGGGACCACAGGGTCTTGTCCTTTTGATGGATGATTTTTAGTGAGTAGGGGTTAGTCTCCTGCTCATGTAGCCAAGTCACATAGTCTGGTGCTAGGTTTTCCATGAGAAAACCTTGGAATTTTGTCGACAGATCGCTCGGTGATTGGTCAATCCGCTTAAATGATAGTTCGATGTGTTTCATATGCCTCCTTTATTGATACAATTGCGCTTTTGCTTTCTCATGAGCGCTTTTTTCTTTTACTTTTGGAATCCTTTGCCCTTATGAAACTGTCCCCTCTCGAGGTAGATAGGTATCTATAAAATCCCTGAATTGCCATTGGAAGATATCCCGCTTCTGTTTCCGGCCCCTCTCGAGGTTGATAGGTATCTATACTCCTATTGACATTAGCGACGAAGAACTGCCGTTCTAGTTTCCGGCCCCTTGCGAGGTATATTGGGAGGTATATAGATCGCTCGATTGGTGGTGCGTACAAGTACGCTTATGAGTTTCCGGCCTCTCCCGAGGTAGATAGGGAGCTATACTTCACCATTGAACCAGACGGATTGATCACAACGAAATAGTTTCCGGCCCCTAGCGAGGTGGATAGAGGGCTATACCAAACCTCTATGAGCGCATTATCGGTAGCAGTGAATCTGACATGTTTCCGGCCCCTCTCGAGGTAGATAAGTATCTATAGGACTTATTAGCTTTGAAGGGACACCATTGGAATAGTTTCCGGCCCCTCTCGAGGTAGATAGGTATCTATACCATCAATCATTTCATTGTCTGAAGAGTAAAGGTGGTTTAGTTTCCGGCCCCTCGCGAGGTTGATAGGTATCTATACCAGCCATCACTTCCGAATACTGGAACATCAGCAAGTATGGTTTCCGGCCCCTCTCGAGGTAAATAGGGTTCTATACTTTTCAACACCATGGTATTAAAGGAATGAGGTGGGGATTTCCGGCCTCTCGCGAGGTAAATAGGGTTCTATACCATCAAGACACATCAGTATTGCACATACAATCAGTTTCCGGCCCCTCGCGAGGTAGATAGGTATCTATACGGAACGTATGACAAGAAAAGCGAGCGTTGGTACATTGTTTCCGGCCCCTCGCGAGGTAGATAGAGAGCTATAAGGAAATATGAAACTAGAATATGGTTCAAAATCACAAGCATTTCCGGCCCCTCTCGAGGTAGATAGGTATCTATACACTAGACCTACTTCTTAAAACTAACGCAACCAAAGAAGCGTGTTTCCGGCCCCTCGCGAGGTAGATAGGGTGATATACAAAGAAAGAAGGAACTAAAAATGAAAAAATTAATTGTTTCTGGCCTCTCTCGAGGTAGATAGGTATTATACTGACTACAAACCATATTCAACATTTACTGCTGATTCAGTTTCCGTCCTCTCTAGAGGTTGATAGATAGGTATCTATACTATATCACGATTGGGCTTCTATTGCTAAGCTTATTCTGTTACCGGCCCCTCTCGAGGTAGACAGGTATCTATACAATGTGAAAATGAAGCTGATAGGAATATGATCCATCATCTGTTTTCGGCCCCTCTTGAGGTGGATAGATATCTATACTTTTCAGTCAGTCTAACAGTACAGTAGTACGTCTACAGTTTCCGGCCCCCTAACGAGGTAGATAGGTGGTTATACACGACAACACTTATAAAGTGTTAGTGAATAACTATTAGTTTTCGGCCTCTCGCGAGGTTTATAGGCATCTATACTGTGTCTTGTACGTTCAAGCCTAACAATGGCTTACAGTTTCCGACCCCTCTCGAGGTAGATAGGGGGCTATACCATGTTTGATTATGACAGAGACATAATGCAGCCACCCGAGTTTCCGGCCCCTCCCGAGGTTGATAGGTATCTATACAATACAAACAAACAATTAATTAAAAGAATTAATGAGTTTCCGGCCCCTCTCGAAGTAGATAGGGAGCTATACAAGTTAGATGTGAAGCATGATCGCTATACTGGCAACTGGTTTCCGGCCTCTCACGAGGTAGATAGGCACCTATACGTAAGCGGTACTGGTTCGACGAAGATGGTTACATGGCGTTTCCGGCCCCTCGCGAGGTTGATAGGTAGCTATACATTGTAGAACCTAAAAATGTGCTTCGACAAAACTTGTTTCCGGCCCCTCTCGAGGTAGTTAGGTTCTTATACAGATGTTTTCTATCAGGTGAAGGCGTTCCTAAGTAGGTTTCCGGCCCCTCGCGAGGTAGATAGGGAGATATACTGTCTCAGTTCCTGATGTGAAGCCCGAAAAACATGCATTTCCGTCCCCCTCGAGAGGTAGGTAGGTATCTATACTTACCGTAAATTAAAAGGAAATGTCACTCTTTTTCAGCCGATGTTTCCGTCCACTCGCGAGGGAGATAGGGAGATATAACCTATTGGGAACTAATATTAGTATACCATATTTTGAAAGTGTTTTCATTTCTGAATACCAAATTAATCACATACCTTTTTATTCCTCCTAAATGTATAAAGGATACTATTTTATCATTAAAATTCTTTTTGTCAAGCCCAAATATAAATTTTTTTTAATACAAAAACGAACCAGCTTTACTGATTCGTTTCATAACTGATAACTCCTACTTCCGGTACATTTTAAACTGTAGGAAGAGGTCACTGTATTTTCCTGTCCATTTATGGTCAAACTTCTCATAAACTTCTAGGTGTTTCATGGTATCATCGTCTGGATAGAAGGATTTGTCCTCACGAGTCTCCTCTGGGAGCATTTCCTTAGCTGGTAGGTTGGGTGTTGAGTAACCTACATACTCCGCATTTTTCAGAGCATTTTCGGGTTTCAACATAAAGTTGATAAAGGCATAGGCTGCATCTTGGTTTTTCACGGTTTTTGGAATGACCATGTTATCAAACCAAAGGTTGCTGGCCTCAGTCGGAACGACATACTTGAGGTTAGGATTTTTCTCCAACATCTGGCTGGCTTCCCCAGAGAAGGTCACACCAATGGCAGCATTATTCTGAATCATGTAACCCTTCATCTCGTCTGCCACAATGGCCTTGATATTTGGAGTCAGTTTGTAGAGCTTATCTACTGTCTCTTCCAGCTGCTGAGGATCCTTGGAATTAAGGCTGTAACCGAGCGAGTTAAGCCCGAGTCCCAGCACCTCACGCGCCCCATCAAAGAGCATGATGGAATCCTTGTATTCTGGTTTCCAGAGGTCATCCCAATGCTCAGGTGCCTCCTCTACCATGGTTTCATTGTAGACAATTCCCAAGGTTCCCCAGAAGTACGGGATGGAGAATTTGTTGCCCGGGTCAAAAGACTGGTTGAGGAACTCAGGTCCGATATTTTCGATTCCTTCAATTTTTGAATAATCAAGCGGAACCAAGAGGTCTTCGTCCTTCATCTTATTGATCATGTACTCACTCGGGATGGCAATATCATAGGTTGTTCCACCCTGCTTGATCTTGGTATACATGGCCTCGTTGGAGTCAAAGGTCTCGTACTGTACTTGGATTCCTGTTTCTTCTGTGAATTTCTCCAAGAGTTCTGGATCGATATAGTCCCCCCAGTTGTAGATAACCAATTTCTGACTGTCTCGGCTATTGATTTTACTGTCTAGATGAGTCGCAATCCCCCACAAGACAAGGATAATTGCTGCAATTCCTGCTAAAAATGAATAGAGTTTTTTCATGCTTGCTCCTCCTTCTCACGTGAGATAAAGTAATATCCAACAACTAGGATAATACTAAAGAGAAAGACAAGGGCAGAGAGGGCATTGATTTCTAGCGAAATTCCCTTACGAGCACGAGAGTAGATCTCAACGGACAGAGTTGAAAAGCCATTTCCTGTTACAAAGAAGGTCACGGCAAAGTCATCTAGCGAATAGGTGAAGGCCATGAAATAACCTGCAATGATAGACGGTGTCAGGTACGGTAGCATGATTTCCTTGAACATCTGAAACTGGCTGGCACCCAAGTCATAGGCCGCATGAATCATGTCATCATTCATCTCCTTGAGACGAGGCAAGACCATCAAGACCACGATAGGGATGGAAAAGGCCACGTGACTAGATAGAACCGTCAAAAAGCCAAGTGAAAACTTAAGCTGGGTAAAGAGAATCAAGAAGCTGGCACCAATCATAACGTCAGGCGCAACCATGAGGATATTATTGAGTGATAAAAAGGCTTCTTGGTATTTCTTACGAGACTGGTAGATATAGATAGCACCGAAAGTCCCGATAATGGTCGCAATCAAGGCTGATAAAAAGGCCAAGAAAAAGGTCTGGGTGAGGATCAACATGAGGCGACCATCACCAAACATAGTTTTAAAATGACTCAGACTAAATCCTGTAAAGCTGTTCATATCATCGCCAGCATTAAATGCATAGCCAATCAGGTAAAAAATTGGCAAATAAAGGATGATAAAGACAAAGGCTAGGTAGAGATTGGCAAATTTTTTCATCGTTCTCTCCTTTCCTTGGTCACCCACATGGTGATGAACATGGTCAGGATAAGGATAACCCCGATGGTAGAACCCATACCGTAGTTGTCATTGGTCAGGAAGTTCTGCTCAATAGCCGTTCCCAGCGTGATAACGCGGTTCCCACCAATCAAACGTGTCAGCATGAAGAGACTCAAACTAGGGATAAAGACAGACTGAACCCCACTTCTCACCCCGTTCATAGAAAGGGGGAAGATAACATGGCGGAAGGTCTCCCACTTGGTCGCACCGAGGTCATAGCTGGCATTGATAAGATTGTTGTCCATATCATCCAAGACATTGAAAATCGGCAAAATCATAAAGGGAAGCTCGATGTAGCTTGCGACAAAGATGAAGGAGAAATCCGTAAAGAGCAACTGCTGCGAACCGATTCCGATGAATTCCAAAAATTGGTTAATAGAGCCATTCTGACCAAAAATTCCGATAAAGGCATAGGCCTTGAGGAGCAAATTAATCCAGGTTGGCAAGATAATCAGCATGAGCCAGAGTTGACGGTGCTTGAGACGGGTCAAAAAGAGGGCGGTTGGATAGCTGATGAGCAGTGTTACCAAGGTTACAATCCCTGCATAAAGCACAGAGTTGAAGCTCATTTTGAGGTAGGTCAAGTTTTGTGACGCAAAGTAAGATTTATAATTTTCTAAACTAAACTGCCCTTCAATGTTGAAAAAGGATTGTCCAAAAATCAAGACCAAGGGTGCGAGGACAAAGAGGGCAATCCAAAGCATGTAGGGCACTACAAAGAGTTTAGAGGTTGTTTTCTTCATCTCTTTCCTCCTCGATCGCGTTAATCAGACCTGCTTCTTGCTCTTCGATTTCTACGTACTCCTCGATACGAGCATCGAACTCTTCTTCGGTTTCGTTGAGACGCATGATGTGGATATCTTCTGGTTCAAAGTCCAGACCGATTTCCTCGCCAACGATTGCCTTACGGGTCGAGTGAATCATCCATTCGTTTCCGAGTTCGTCATAGGCGATAATCTCATAGTGAACCCCACGGAAGAGCTGGGTATCCACCTTGACTTGGAGCTTGCCTTCTTCAGGAAGGGTGATGCGCAAGTCCTCTGGACGAATGACAACCTCAACAGGCTCATTTGGCTTCATCCCTCCATCAACCGCTTCAAAGCGTTTGCCGTTAAACTCGACCAAGTAGTCTTCAATCATGGTTCCTGGCAAGATATTTGACTCACCGATAAAGGTAGCAACAAAGTGGTTGATCGGCTCATCATAGATGTCTACAGGCGTTCCAGACTGAACAATCTCGCCATCATTCATAACGAAAATCCAGTCACTCATAGCAAGAGCTTCTTCCTGATCGTGAGTGACAAAGACAAAGGTAATCCCCAATCGTTGTTGCAATTCACGCAGTTCATACTGCATGTCTGTTCGCAATTTCAAGTCCAGCGCTGACAAAGGCTCATCCAACAAAACCACACGGGGCTGGTTGATAATGGCACGGGCAATGGCCACACGCTGACGTTGTCCTCCAGAGAGTTTACGAATGGAACGCTTCTCGTAACCTTCCAACTGAACCATCTTGAGAACTTCCGCTACGCGTTGTTCGACTTCTTTCTTGTCGACTTTACGCAAGCGGAGTGGAAAGGCAACATTTTCAAACACATTCATATGTGGAAACAAGGCATAGGATTGGAAAACCGTATGGACATCTCGTTTATTAGTTGGGATATCATTGATCCGCACCCCATCCAGTAAAATATCCCCTGTTGTCGCATCCAGTAAACCTGCAATGATGTTTAGGATGGTTGACTTTCCTGAACCAGATGCGCCCAAAAGAGTGTAAAATTTCCCTTCTTCCAACTCAAAGTTAATATCTTTGAGAACCTTGGTGTTGCTGTCTTCAAAAACTTTAGAGACGTTTTTGAATTCAATAATTGGTTTTTTCAATTGTCATAAATTCCTTCTTTTTCATAAATTAACAGATCAGGGCTCTGTCAGGCCGCTACTACCTCGTGTAGGAGATTGAACTGCCTACATACATCTTCACTCACGATAGGCTTTCACCCCCTTTACAATGGTTATAGCAGCAACTTTTCTACCCCAACCTTATTCCTTCTCGCCCAAAATTCGGACTTCTCTCTCAAGGGTGACACCTGAGTGTTTCTTGACTTTTTCGATAACAGATTGGATTAAGTCTTCGTAGTCTTTGGCCGTTCCGTCAGCAACATTGATCATGAAACCGGCATGCTTTTCAGATACTTCCACACCACCGATACGATAGCCTTTCAAGCCAGCCTCTGAAATCAACTGTCCTGCAAAATGCCCAACTGGACGCTTAAAGACTGACCCACATGATGGGTATTCTAGAGGTTGTTTGAGTTCACGTAGGTGCGTCAAGCGGTTCATTTCTTGCTTGATAACCTGATGATTCCCTGGAGCTAGAGCAAATTTAGCTGACAAAACAACAGCCCCAGAATCCTGAATAGCTGAATGACGGTAACCAAAAGCCAAGTCCTTGACTGACAAGGTCTCGATTTCCCCTTCCTTGGTCAAAACTTGACAAGACTGCAAGATATGAGCAATCTCTCCTCCATAGGCACCCGCATTCATAAAGACAGCTCCACCGATGCTTCCAGGAATCCCACAAGCAAACTCAAAACCAGTCAAACTATGACGGAGGGCAATACGTGTCGTTTCGATCAAGTTCGCTCCAGCTTCTGCTTCGATGGTATAGCCATCAACCGAAACGTTATTAAGCTTATCGCATAAGATGACAAAACCACGGATTCCACCTTCACGAACGATGATATTGCTGGCATTTCCTAGCACCATCCAGGGAATATTCTCTTGATTGGCAAATTGGACGACACGGGCCATCTCATAGCGATTGCGTGGCAAAACTAGATAATCCGCTCGACCTCCTACCTTTGTATAGGTATAGGTCTTCAAGGGTTCCTTAAAACGAATATCGATTCCTTCTAGGATTTCAAGCATTTTTTCTTTTACTGACATGTCACTCTTCCTTTTTCAAAATTCATTCCATTATACCATTTTTAGAGACATTTGACGACCATAAAAAGAGCTTGTTTTATCTTTACATAAAAAAAGAGGTCACCCCTCTTTTTATGATTTTTTCCAAAATGTAGATTTTGTCAGCCAGATAAAGGCTAGAAGTTCTACGAGAAGAATAAACTCAACTAGAAGCGGATTTGCAATCCATCCCACTTGAGATAAGGCTGGAGCCAAGTCAAACAAGGCATGCAAACCATAGGCAGCAAGGAGGTAGATCCATTTCTTTTGACGGACACTTTGATAGACCCAGATGGAAAGACCAATTTGTAGAACCAGAGCAAGCACACGTTCAACTCCTAGTAAATAAACCTGCCATACAGAAAGAGACTGAACCGTTTCGAGTGTAGTCTTTGGAAGGAGATTGGCTACATCAGTATTTGAAGACTGAATGAGTGAAAAGAGAATCAACAAACTGATCAAGCTTCCCATTCCGAGATAGAGCATCTCCAAGCCCCCATGTCCCAAACCATAAGCCAAAGCATCTCGATCTTCTAGCCTTCTCTTTTTCTCCAACCATTTAAAAAAGACAAGACGAGCCGTTTCCTCAAAGAGGGCCGCCATGGCGATTCCATAAAGGACGTATAAAAAAGGGTGCTCCTGCATGAGCGGAATGGTTCCATCTTTTTGCGGATGAAGTACCAGAAGGTGAACCATCTTCTCTAACACTTGAGAAGAAACAAAAAATGCGATTGCTCCCAAGCCCATCACTGCAAGAGAGATTTTAAACCGTTTTTTGGCATACCAAGTTCCACTTACTAGAATGAGAACCAAAGCAACCATGGTGAGGATAATATGTACTGTCATCTTTTTCTCCTATTCTGACTTATCAATGTCTTTCTTCATCTCGTCAACGTTAAATTTGGCAAATAAATACTGGCGATCTTGGACTGGAAAACGTTGGTCCAACTGGTCGACTGCCCCAACCTCGATCATTCCTTCTTTGATAACAAAGTCCATCACGTGTCCACCAAAAGTCAAATCATCTGAGATAAAATGCAAATGGTAGCCTGCAACACTCACCCCATGGAAAATCTCCGGTGTCCAAAATCCAACGATGGTTCCCGATACATTTTCACGTCTATATTCAGGCTGATGGGTAGCAACCTCAGCAAACTTGGTATCAGGTGTGGATTTGGGAATCATCCGCACATGCATTTGTGAAAATTCGCCATGAATCTTGATGGAGCGAAAAAGATTTTCTCCATCATAGTAGGACTCAATTCGCTTTTCCAATTCCTTATCTGTCATCTCAAAGCGCTGACGAAAAATCACTTCTGCCTGATGAGGAACCACTGCTGCATAGGGAATAAGGGCATCCGCCGCCACTTCGACGATTTCAGGCGTTTGACCAGACCCCTTAGCTTGATAAGCCTTGCCATCAAGGACAATCAACTCCCCGTCAATCGAATCCAAAGTTCCCAAGCCGAGGTCACCATGTTCCAGCAATTCTCCTACTGTCATGGTTCCACCATAGAGACCAGCCATTAGGGCACCTAGAGTATTGTATTGAAATAATTTAACCGGTTCCTGCACTTTTCTATCCATTCTCTTTCTTATCTTCTTTTCAATGAATCATTATACTTTCTAAGTATACCACATTTGCTCCTAGTTGTGAAAGGGAGAAATGCTTTTCCCATTGCAAAGGAGGCAAAAAAAAGGTACAATGTAACAAAATCAACGGAGGTCTGGAATGAAGAAAGAAAGTAAATACCAAGCAGTCGTTTCCTTTCTAAAAAAGGGGATCGAATCAGGAAAATTTCCAACAGGTAGCCGGCTTCCCTCCATCCGTCAATTGAGCCAAGACTTCCACTGTAGCAAGGACACTATCCAACGAGCCCTACTGGAATTACGCCATGAACAATACCTCTATGCCAAACCCCAAAGTGGCTACTATGTTCTGGAGCAAGGACAGCATCAGGACTTGGAAATCGAAGTCACTGACGAACATGCCAGTGCCTATGACGACTTCCGACTCTGTGTCAATGAAACCCTGATAGGCCGAGAAAACTACCTCTTCAACTACTATGACAACCAAGAAGGCCTTGAGGAACTCAGACAATCTGTCCATCAACTCCTCTTTGACCAAGCCCTCTACTGCAAACCCGATCAACTGGTTCTAACATCTGGTACCCAGCAAGCTCTTTTTATCCTTTCTCAGATTGACTTCCCGAGCAAGGGAGCGGAGATTCTAGTTGAACAGCCGACTTACCATCGGATGAACCGTCTCTTGGTCGCTCAAGGATTAGCCTACCAGACCATTGAACGCCGTATTGATGGCATTGACCTTGAAGAACTGGAAGAACAGTTTAAATCTGGAAAAATCAAGTTTTTCTATACCATTCCTCGCTTCCACTATCCTCTTGGCCATTCCTATTCTGATCAGGAAAAAAGGGCCATTCTGGATCTAGCAAACCAGTATGGTGTTTACATCGTCGAGGATGACTATTTAGGGGATCTAGATCCTAGAAAGGGCCAAACCTTCCACTATCTGGATACTGAAGATCGGGTCATTTATATCAAGTCCTTCTCAACAAGTCTCTTTCCAGCCCTTCGTATTACCGCTCTCATTCTCCCAAATACCCTAAAAGAGGCCTTTGTTTCCTACAAAAATATCCTGGACTATGACAGCAATCTCATCATGCAAAAGGCTCTTTCTCTTTACATCGATAGCCAGTTATTTGAAAAAAATCGACTGACTCGATTGAGCCTTCAAGAGAACTATCAAGCTCGGATAAAGAAAGTGCTTAAAGAAAACACCTGTCCCTTGCCCCACTACCCTCTACACGATGGTCTTTTGCTTGATTTGAGGCACTATCCTAAGATTGCCAGTTTGAAACACAGCTCACTCAAACTAGACTTTTTTGAGAAGGCTTATTTGGATGCTTGCCCTTATCAGTTTGCCAAAGTCACTCTTGAAAATCTAGAAGAGCTATTAGAATACATAAAAGCAGAATTGGATTAAAGTCCAACTCTGCTTTTTCTTATTGTTCAACTTCTGTTAGTTTCGCTGCCTTTTCAAGATAGCTTTGATAGGTTCCGTCATCTTTTAGTTTTTGGATAACCTTATCGACTACTGCTTTCAAGTCTGATTGATTCTTCTTAATAGCAACGGCATTGGCTTCGCCATCTTTCATTGTCAAATTAACAGTTGCAACGGCAAGATCTGAGTTTTTACCTGCGTAGCTAAGAGCAACTGGTTCATCCATATGAACAGCATCTACTTTTCCAGCCTGCAATTCATTAACTGCTTCCCCCATATTGGTCAAGGATGTCAATTGTGCATTTGGTAATTGTTCCTTGACCATAGTTTCTGGAACGGTTCCCTTTTGAGCTGCGATATTCGCACTTGCGAGGCTTGAAAGATCCTTGTACTTGTCTAAATCGGCTTTTCTAACCAAGAAACTCATCTTGTTTTCATAGTATGGAATTGAAAAGTCAAAGACTTCCTTTCTCTCATCTGTAGCACTAATTCCTGCAATAGCTAAGTCATCCTTTCCAGTTTGAAGACTGGTCAAGACATTGTCAAAACTCATGCTAGAGATTTCAAGTTTAACCCCAAGCTCGTCTGCAATTGCTTGAGCCATATCAATATCTGCACCAACCACTTGGTTTTTACCATCTACCAAGGCTTGGAATTCAAACGGTGCATAGTCCGGGCTGGTCGCAACGACTAGCTTTCCTTTTTGTTTGATAGCCTCCACAGCAGACTGGGAACTATCCGTACTGGATTGACAAGCTACTAAAACCATGCTGGCAAGCATGCTACACACAACTAATATCCATTTCTTAAATTTCATAAATAAACGACCTTTCTGTTAATTCTGAATAATTATAACTCTTTTAAAAATAGTTGTCAACCTTTTTAGAGATTTTGATTGTAAAACAATTCTTTTCATAAAAAAAGAAGACTGATTTATTCTAACCAGCCTTATTTCTGTATATTTAAACCGTTTCTTATAGTTCGACAATCTTACCTGTTTCAAAGTAAACAACCCATTCACAGATATTTTTTGCGTAGTCTCCAATACGTTCCAAGAAGGAAATAACCTGGAAGTAATCGCGTCCTGTAACAATGGCTTCAGGATTTTTCTTGATTTCTTCTGTAGCCAAATCACGGATGCTATCAAAGTAATGGTTGATTTTTTCGTCCATCGTTGCTACTTCGTAGGCTTGATCCACAGAACCGTTGAGATAGAGATCTAGGGCTGCTTCGACGAAGTTTTTCACGTCGCGTCCCATCTTTTTGATTTCTTCTTCAACAGAAGGGATACGTTGCTCCCCCTTCATACGAATAGTCGCCTCAGCGATAGACACTGCATGATCTCCCATGCGTTCCACGTCTGACACTGCCTTGAGAACGGTCAAGACGGTACGAAGGTCTTGCGAAACAGGTTGTTGGAGGGCGATCATTTCAAATGATTTCTTTTCCAACTTCACTTCATATTCATTTACTTCTGCATCGTCTTCGATGACTTCTTTTGCCAAATCACGGTCATGCGTAACAAAGGCACGCACTGTACGATTGATCTGTGAGAGCACTTCTTGTCCCATAGCATAGAACTGGTTGTGCAATTTCTCCAAATCTTCTTCAAATTGAGATCGTAACATCATTCAACTCCTTATCCAAATTTTCCTGTAATATAATCTTCTGTTTCCTTGTTTTGTGGCTCTAGGAACATCTTCTTCGTATCGTTAAACTCGATTAAATCCCCATCTAGGAAAAATCCTGTTTTATCAGAGATACGTGAGGCTTGTTGCATCGAACGCGTTACCAAGAGCATGGTGTATTTATCCTTCAGACCATACAAGGTTTCCTCAATCTTACCTGCAGAAATAGGATCCAAAGCTGAAGTTGGTTCATCTAAGAGGATGATTTTCGGACTGGTTGCTAAGACACGAGCTACACAAACACGTTGTTGTTGTCCTCCTGAGAGACCAATGGCCGAATCATGCAAACGATCCTTTACTTCATCCCAGATAGACGCACGTTGCAAGGCCGTTTCCACTGCTTCATCAAGAACTTTCTTGTCCTTAACCCCATTGATACGTAGCCCATAGACAACATTTTCGTAGATAGACATAGGGAAGGGATTAGGCTGTTGAAAGACCATACCGATTTCCTTACGCAATTCAACCGTATCGGTGCGGGGACTGTATATATTGTGACCATTATAGACTACTGATCCTGTTGTTGTCACTTCAGGATTTAGATCGCCCATGCGGTTGATAGCTTTGAGCAGGGTAGACTTTCCTGATCCAGAAGGACCAATCAAGGCCGTTATTTCCTTAGGTTGGAAAGAAAGGGAAACACTATTCAAGGCCTTCTTTTTATTGTAATAAACGGACAGGTCTGACACCTGTAAAATCGCTTCTGACATACCGTTTCCTTTCTAACCAAAGTGTCCCGTTACATAGTCATTGGTTGACTGTAACTTAGCATTTTGGAAAATATTGGATGTCTTATCATACTCAATCAAATCACCCAAGTAGAAAAATCCAGTGTAGTCACTTGCACGCGCAGCCTGTTGCATACTGTGGGTAACGATGATGATGGTAAAGTCCTTCTTCAATTCCAACATGGTTTCTTCCAGTTGGGCTGTCGCAATCGGATCCAAGGCTGACGCCGGTTCATCCATCAAGAGGATATCTGGCTTGACAGAGATGGCGCGAGCGATACAGAGACGTTGTTGCTGACCTCCAGAAAGCATCAAGGCTGATTTGTGGAGGTCGTCTTTGACCTGATCCCATAGGGCAGCCTGTCGTAGAGAAGTTTCTACAATTTCATCAAGGACTTTCTTATCCTTAACTCCCGCACGTTCATGAGCAAAAGTGATGTTGCGGTAAATAGACTTAGCAAATGGATTTGGACGTTGGAAGACCATTCCGATATGCTTGCGCATCTCATAGACATTGATTTCTGGACGGTTGACGTCAATCCCTCGGTAGAGGATTTGACCTGTGACCTTGGCAATATCAATGGTATCATTCATCCGATTGAGACTGCGAAGATAGGTAGATTTTCCTGATCCAGAAGGACCAATCAAGGCCGTGATTTTATTTTTTTCAAATTGCATATCGATGCCCTTGATGGATTCATTTTTACCATAGTAAACATGTAAATCCTTAGTAGAGAGGGCCACTTTTTCTTCAGGGAAAGTGATGATATGTTTTTCATCCCAGTTATATTTTGACATGGCTTCTCCTTTAGGCAGCGGTTAATTTCTTGTGTAGGTAGCTTCCGAGTTTGCGTGCTCCAAAGTTAAAAATCAAGATAAAGATGAGGAGCACGGCAGCAGAACCAGCAGATACAATGGTAGCATCAGGAATGGTTCCTTCACTGTTGACCTTCCAAATGTGGACAGCCAAGGTTTCTGCTTGACGGAAGATTGAGATAGGACTGGTAACACTAAGGATATTCCAATTAGACCAGTCAAGGGCTGGAGCGGATTGTCCTGCCGTATAGATAAGAGCGGCGGCCTCACCAAAGATACGGCCAGATGCCAAGACAACACCCGTTACGATACCTGGAAGTGCCTCTGGAATGACAACATGGACCACAGTCTCCCAACGAGAAATTCCAAGGGCCAGACCAGCTTCACGTTGCGTATGGTGAACGTGTTTTAAACTGTCCTCAACATTTCGAGTCATCTGAGGGAGGTTAAAGACCGTCAAGGCCAAGGCACCTGAAATGATTGAAAATCCATACTCAAACTGGACTACAAAAATCAAGTAACCAAAGAGACCCACAACGACTGATGGTAGAGAAGACAAAATCTCAATACAGGTACGAATAAAATTAGTCACAGGTCCTTTTTTAGCATACTCAGCAAGGAAAACACCAGCTCCCATAGACAGGGGAACAGAAATGATCAAGGTAATGACCAAAAGGAAGAAGGAATTGTAGAGCTGAATCCCGATACCCCCACCTGCTTGATAAGAGGAGGATTTCCCAGTCAAGAAAGACCAAGAGATATGCGGTAACCCTCTCACCAAGATATAGAGAATCAAGGATGCCAAGATGGCCACGATGATACCCGCGATGGTATAGAGGACAGCTGTTGCAAGTTTATCTAATTTCTTAGCGTGCATAGTTTTTCTTTCCTCTTTCTTTCGTAATCAATTTAATCACACTGTTAAAGGCCAAACTCATCAAGAGCAAGACTAAGGCCAGTGACCAGAGAACGTTATTATCAACCGTTCCCATGACAGTATTTCCGATACCCATAGTCAATACAGATGTCAAGGTCGCAGCTGGTGTTGTTAACGAGGTTGGGATAACTGCTGAGTTTCCGACCACCATCTGAATAGCAAGGGCTTCACCGAAGGCACGCGCCATCCCAAAGACCACTGCAGTAAAAATACCTGAACGTGCTGCTTTCAAGGTCACACGCCAGATGGTTTGCCAACGAGTGGCTCCCATAGCCAAACTGGCTTCACGGTAATGACGAGGAACAGCACGCAAGCTGTCTGTTGTCATAAAGGTTACAGTTGGTAAGATCATGACAAAAAGAACGAAAATCCCTGACAAGATCCCAAAACCAGTTCCACCAAAGACGCTACGAACAAAAGGCACCACAACTTGCAAACCGATAAATCCATAGACGACTGAAGGAATACCGACGAGGAGTTCAATGGCTGGTTGCAAAATTTTTGCACCCTTTGGTGATACTTCGGTCATAAAGACTGCCGCACCAATAGCAAAGGGTGTTGCGATAAGGGCTGATAAAATCGTCACAATAAAGGAACCCAAAATCATCGGAAGGGCACCAAATTGTTTCCCTGAAGGATTCCAAGTTTGTCCAAAGAGGAAATCAAAGATGTTGACCCCATTGACAAAGAAGGTCGACAAACCTTTTTGGGCTACAAAAATCAAAATCATCGCCACAATGATGACAATCAAAGAAAGGCAAGTGAAGGTCAAACCTTTACCAAACTTCTCAAGGCGAGAGTTCTTTGAAGGAGAGAGTAATTTTTTCGATAATTCTTCTTGATTCATTATTGACCTCCTTCTACTGCTGTAACGGTACCTGAAGCATCCTTTTGGACTTTCATTTCATTGATGGAGATATAGCCCATGCCCTTAACAATTCCATTTTGGGCTTCATCTGAGAGGACGAAATTCAGGAATTCGGCAGCTAGCTCATTTGGCTGACCAAGTGTGTACATATGTTCATAAGACCACAAAGGCCAGTTGTTGGTCGTTACATTTTCAGACGTAGGCTCATACCCATTCAATTTCATGCTTTTCACGGAGTCATCTACATAGGCAAAAGCCAGGTAAGAAATGGCTCCAGGTGTTTGGGATACAATCGACTTGACCATCCCGTTAGAATCCTGTTCTTGGCTCTGCATTGCCGCTTGGCCATTCATAACCACCGTATCAAACGTCGCTCGTGAACCAGAACTTGCTGCTCGGTTGATGATTGAAATTGCCAGGTCTTTGCCCCCAACTTCTTTCCAGTTGGTCACTTCACCTGTAAAGATTTTGCGAAGTTGCTCGGTTGTGAGATTCTCAACATCCACTTCCTTGTTTACAATCACTGCAAGACCAGCTACTGCAACCTTGTGGTCTACTAGAGCTGAAGCATCGATTCCTTCTTTTTCCTCTGCAAAGACGTCAGAATTCCCGATGTCTACTGCTCCAGACTGGACTTGAGATAGTCCTGTACCCGATCCACCACCTTGAACATTGACTGTTTTTCCAATGTTTCTAGAACCAAATTCATCTGCTGTCGCTTCGACAAGAGGCTGAAGAGCTGTTGAACCAACAGCTGTCATGGATTCTCCACGATCAATCCAGCTAGCACATCCTGCTAGAGAACCTGCCATCAAAAGAGCTGCAAGAGACATGACGAGCTTTTTTCTTTTTTTCACTGTTATTCTCCTTGAACATAATGATAAATGTTCTGATTTCTTCCGTTTGTCCTGATCATCCAATTATCATCAATGATTGTCCCACTTTATTTTATCTAGTCATTCTTAGGAGCGGACAATTCCATCGTATAATATAAGTAATAATGAAAGACTATCAGAAAAAACTCATACTTCCACTATAACATAGAATAGGCTCTTTGACTAGCTTTTTCACCTGAATCTGAGCCCTTTTGGATAATAATTTTTCAAAACATTTCCCGTTACCTTGGCAAAGCCTAGTCCGTTTCCTTGAACCACAACTTGATACCAGCCATTTGGTCGAGCTTCAGCCAATTGAACGGTCTCACCAGCCACATATTTTACAAAGTCCTCATCATTGATTTCGACACTTTGTTTTACTTGACTTGGTTTCAAGGCTAATCCCAGAGCAAAGCTTGGTTCGAAGCGTTTCTTCTTAAAAGTACCCAGATGGAGCCCATTTCGGGCAATTTTGAGTTTCCCTAGATCAGGTAGCATCTCGGGCAAGAGATAAAGTTGGTCTCCAAAAGTCTGCAAGATACCAGTTAGATTGACTCGCAAGTGTTTTTGGGCAAATTCTTGCCACAAGACCAGCTGTTCCCGACTATGATTGCTCTTGCTAGCTTTGAATTTAGATGCTGGATTTTCTCCCTTAAAGTGCAGGTGGGCAACAAACTGGCCTTCTCCCTTGAAATGATGAGGGTACATCCGAGCCGTTTCAGGAAGATCAATTCCTGCTACCATACCGTTCACATGCTCGACTGGAAGCAATTCAAAATCATAAGTATCCAGCAACCAGTGGACGATTTCTTCATTTTCCTCAGGTGCCCAAGTACAGGTCGAATAGACCAGACGGCCACCTTCAGCAAGCATAGTCACTGCATCTTCTAAAATTTCCCTTTGGAGACTGGCACATTGGCTTGGATAATCGGTACTCCAATAATCCATGGCATCTGGCCGCTTACGAAACATCCCTTCACCCGAGCAAGGTGCATCAAGGACAATCACATCAAAGTAACCTTTAAAAATCTTGGCCAAGCGATCAGCAGACTCATTGGTCACGACAACGTTTGTCGCTCCAAATCGCTCCATATTTTCCACTAAAATCTTAGCACGCTTACTTGAAATTTCGTTGGAGACAAGGACTCCTTGATTAGCCAGATAAGCTGCTAGTTGAGTGGATTTTCCCCCTGGTGCTGCCGCCAAGTCCAAGACCTTCATACCGGGAAGGGGTTGAGCTACCTGGGCCACCATTTGAGCTGCAGGCTCTTGCGAATAAACAAGACCGGTCGCGTGCTCTGGTGACTTTCCAGAAACCTTACCATAATACCCCCAAGGTGTATTTGGAATAGCATCTGCAAACGATAACTGACTTTCTTTTAAGGGATTGACCCGAAAAGCCGAAACCGCTTCTTGTTTAAAAGAGGCAAGAAAGTCTCTTGCCTCATCTTCTAGTATCGCTTCATATTTTTCAACAAATCCTTCTGGAAATTGCATTTAGTTCTCTTTCCTTTCGTAGATATAAGACTGAATCTCCTCTTGCATCTCGATTGGCACCATCATGACAGGCTGACGCGTTGTAAAATCAGCGGGCTCACCCGATACCGTAAGAAGGCGATAACCCAGACTTTCCCCTAAGATACTGGCCGAAGCGTAATCCCATGGCTGCAGATAGGTAATATAAGTCAGAAGACGACCTGATAAAACCTTGGCAAAACTAATGGCCGCACTGCCGTAGACACGGACACCCAACGCTGCTCGACCCAAATCACCCAATCCCCACTCATTGCTTTCAAACATACCTGAGTTGCCGGCAACTAAAAATTCTTGAAGAGGTTTCTTTTTAAAAGGCGGTAAGGGCTCATTATTGCGGCAAGGAGGAAAGGCACCACCACCATGGTAACAATCACCTTTCATGACATCATAGATGATGCCAAATTTGCCAACCCCATTTTCAAAATAAGCTAACATCACGGCAAAATCTTCCTGCTGGGCGACAAAGTTATTGGTACCGTCAATGGGATCAATCACCCAAACGGAACCTTGACCGACTGCAGCACGTAAACAACCCTCTTCCGCGCAAATCAAGTCCTCAGGATAGGAGTACTTGATCCGTTCAACCAAGAGTTCCTGGACCTCCTTGTCCAAACGCGTCACAAAGTCAGTAGGGGAAGACTTGCGCTCAACCTGCAAATCTTCTTTCATGTGAGCCAAAATATAGGCAGCAGCTTCCTTCACAATCTGTTTGGCAAATTCAAATTTAGTTTTCAAGAGAAATCTTCCCTTCTCTTTTTTCCTTGGCAGCCTGAACTGCTCGGTAAAGCGAATAACCACTAACTGTTTCAAATTCTCGTCCCAAACGTTTCTCTTCACTCTTGCTTGGCACGACCAATTTGAATTCCTTGTAAGACTCTAGCAGTTTTTTTGCTTCTACCTTATCTTCATAAGCAGCTTCAACATCATTAAAAAAAGAAAGCACTGAAGCAAGTTCTTCAGTGCTCCACGACAAATCTAGTGGGTAACTATACTGTTTGTTCATCTATCCTATACCAGCTCTCAATGTTGCTTCTTTTAGTTCTTGTTTACGGTAACTACGAGGGAGAAAAGCACGAATTTCATCTTCATTAAAACCGATCTGCATGCGTTTGGTATCTATAATAATTGGGCGGCGCAAAAGACTAGGATATTGCTCAATCAACTGAAGCAACTCCGATACCGAGATACTCTCTACATCAATATCCAATTTTTGAAAAATTTTTGAACGAGTTGAAATGATGTCATCAGTACCATTTTCGGTCAAGGAAAGAATATGTTGTAATTCTTTTCTTGTTAAAGGACTAGTCATAATATTATGCTCTTGAAAGGGCACTTTATGCGTCTCTAACCAAGCCTTTGCCTTACGACATGATGTACAACTCGGTGATAAAAATAGTGTAATCATGCTTTTCTCTTCTTTTATCTATACTTGCTATTTCTATTATACAAAAAAATAAAGCGCTTGACTAGGTATTTTTAGAAAAAAAGCCTATTTTTTCATAGAAAATAGACTGTTTTCTGCAAAAATCTCCTGCTTTGCAAGTTTATCTTTAGGATAACCTAACAATAAATAGGGAGTAGAGCAACTTCTCTCGTTTTTTATTAAAAATACAGAACTTTTTCCACTATTTCTTTGAAGCTTTAACAAAAAGGAAACTGAATATTCCTTCATACAAAACAAAGAAAAGTACAAAGGCATGGAGGAAGAAAATCTCTGGTAAAATCCAAATAACGGGATCCCTTGCTGGATCAAAAAGCCAAGTATCATCTCCCCAAAAGAGAATCTGATGGAAAAGCGTAAAAAATTGCTCAAATCCAATCAACACTCCTACAAGCCCAATGATTAGGGGCAATAGTACAAGAATCAAGATGCTTTTACGATATAGTGGTAAAAAGCCTTTTTTTACAATCTTTCTAACAAAGAAATAGAAACTTGGAAGTGTCACTAGGGCAACTAGCTGAACCAAGTGGAAGAGATTCTTCACCACCGCAAAGTGATGTAGACCTGCCGCTGATGAACGAAAATCTGGCATCTCTAAGACCTGACTAAAGGGATTAGTCAGGTAATTCATCAAGATATGAAAATTGTACTGAATGGTTTCTGGCTTTAGATAGACTCGATTCGCTAAGTTCAGCCACTGAATCTCCATGGGATAGAAAACCCATGCCAGATAAATGGTTAAGAGAATAGACAGGGAGAGGAGAAAGAGCATACTTCCCCAAAAGGTCAGTTTAGTTTTCATCAAAATTCCACTCCGCAAGGCTAGAAACTACATGAGTTGGTGCGATTGGCAGATCTGCTACTTCTTCTGCCTTGGTAAAACCTGTCGTCACCAAGAGAGTTGGAATGCCATTGTCAATTCCTGCTCGGATATCTGTCAGGTAGTTATCCCCAACCATGAGCAACTCTTCTCTTTTCAAGCCTAAGTGCTCAACTGCCTTATCCATAATGATAGCATTTGGTTTTCCGATATAAACTGGTTTTACCCGTGTAGCGACTTCAAGAAGTGTAATTAGTGAACCAGCACCAGGCAAGAGACCACGTTCCGTCGGGATATTGAGGTCAGGATTGGTTCCGATAAAGTGAGCCCCCTTTTGAATGGCTAGAGTCGCCGTCGCAAATTTTTCATAGTCGACTTGCCAGTCCAGTCCAACTACCACATAGGCAGGATTTTCCTTGTCTTCCGCATAACCTGCCGCCTGGATAGCATCCTTGAGCCCTGCTTCACCAATGACATAGACTGTCTTTTCCAGTCCCAAGTCGTTCATATAGTCGATGGTTGCCAAAGTCGCTGTGTAGACAGTTGATAGAGGTGTATTAATGTTAAAATTCTGAGCCAACATCTCTTGAACACTCTCAGGAGTACGAGTTGTATTATTGGTCACAAAGAGGTAGGGAATTTCTCTTTTTTGTAACTCATGGACAAAAGCCTCACCCGCGGGAATTCGGTCTTTCCCCTTGTAAATGGTTCCGTCTAAATCAATTAAATAACCTTTATAAGCCATATCGTCCTTTCTAATTGCCTTCAATTTCTTGCCACGTAATCATAGCTTGGGCATTAATCTCGCCATCACTGATAATCTCATGCTTGCTTTCTAGTCCCTTGAGTTCATAAGCTGAAGCAATCATGCCACCTGGTCGCACTTCTTTGACATATTTGAGATTGATTTTCTTTGGAATATACTTGGTCAAAAAGTCTGCTCCCATAACCTCAAAAATCCAATCCAAGTATTTACTGTTATTAACATGACCATTCATATCCAAATCGTAAAAACGAACATGGTAGTCTTTACTGATTGGCTCTTCTAGATTTGTATACTTTGGCCCACGTATGAGTTTTTTATCAAACTCAGACTGGTAAGGCGAAACAATCTCCGGTTCGACAGCATGAACTTTCCGACTGTCTCTGTCCATAAGAACAAAGGTTGCTACCATGCGAATGATTTCTTGACCTGCTTCATCATAGATAGTGAAACGGCGGTAGCAAAAAAGACGATTGTAAGTCAATGCTTCTGTTTCAATCGTAATCTCCTCAGCAAAGCGAGGCAAGCGAACCACGTCAATCGCATAGTCTGTAATAATCCAGACCAGATTGTAACGTTCCAACACATCCTTGTCGCTAACTCCCAGTTCAATCGACTGCATACCTGATACTTGCAAGGACAGCAAAATCACATCTGGAAGTTTGATATGACCGTTCATGTCCGCCATATCAAAAGGAATTTTCATTTTCATTTGATAAGTTAAGCCCATTGTTCTACTCCAAAATAAATCGTTCTGCTACAGTGTCTCCTAAGAAGAGACCTCTCTTTGTCATTCGGACACGATCACCGTCGATCTGCATAAGTCCTTGTTGAACCAAGTCTCTGATGATCTCGCCATAAAGTCCATCAAAGGACTGTCCAAATTTCTCCTCAAATCGCGCCATGGAAACCCCGGATTTTTTCCGGAGGCCTAGGAACATTTCTTCTTCCATCTGCTCCCTTTGACTCAGGTGTTCTTCTGTAATCCGAGCATTTCCTGCCTCTACCGCATTGAGATAGTGGCGGATAGGACCATGATTTTTATAACGCACCCCATTCACATAACCTGAAGCACCCGCACCGATACCATAATACTCGGCATTGTCCCAGTACATGAGATTGTGGCGACTTTCAAATCCGAGTTTAGAGAAATTGGAAATCTCATAATGCTCAAAACCAGCTCGCTCCAGTTCTGCGATGATGTACTCAAACATCTCCGCTTCTAACTCTTCCTTGGGTAGGGGCAATTTCCCACGTCGCATGCGGTTCATAAAGACTGTATGATTTTCCAAAATCAAGCTATAAAGACTCATATGAGGAATATCAAGCGAAATGGCCTTAGCCACATTCTCCTTGACCTGATCCATAGTCTGACCAGGAAGAGCGTAGATTAGGTCGATGGAGATATTGTCAAAACCAGCCAATTTAAGACGGTCGATATTTTCATAAATATCCTTCTCCAAATGACTGCGCCCAATCTTTTTCAGCATTTTGTTATCAAAAGTTTGCACACCTAAGGAAACACGATTGACTGGCGAGTTTTTCAAAACCGCAATCTTATCAGCGTCCAGATCTCCTGGGTTAGCTTCAATGGTTAATTCTTCTAAGACCGACAAGTCCAAGTGTTTAGTCAAGCCATCCAAGAGCACTTCTAGTTGTGAAGCTGACAGGGCTGTTGGTGTCCCACCTCCGATATAGAGGGTTGACAACTTTTGGATATCATAAGAACGAAACTCTTCTAGCAGATGCTCCAGGTAACTATCTACTGGTTGATTCTTGATAAATACTTTTGAAAAGTCACAATAATAACAAATCTGTGTGCAAAAGGGAATATGCACGTAGGCGGACGTTGGTTTTTTCTGCATAGTATTTATTATACCACAAAGACAGACTTGCAGATAAAAATCACCATCTCCAAAAACCAGAGATGGTGATACCTTATACTTCAGTAATATCGATGATGATTTCTTCTTGGCCTTCAGCAACGTCTGGAGTTGCTGACTGTTCTTGCCATTGCTCCTTAAGATTGTTAAAGGTTTCCTTCGATGCTTCCGTCGCTTGTCGAGCACAGGTTTTAGCTTGGTCAAGGACACTATCAAAAGTGATTTCACCAGATTCTACTTGTTCCTTTGTTTTCAGCACAAAGTCAGTTGCCTGTTCCTTCACTTCTGTTAGTTTTTCACAAACCTGCTCTCTAGCATATTCTGGATCTTCTCTCAAATCATCTAGAAAATCCTGAGCTTGACTACAAACTTGCTTGCCCTTGTCACTCGTCAAAAACAAAGCAAGAGCTGCACCTGAAACTGTTCCTAAAAGGATAGAGGATAGTTTTCCCATGAGATTTCTCCTTTTTTATTTTTTGAAAAATTTACTTGCGACGCGAAGAGCTGACAAGCCTGCACCTGTTTTGATGGTCTTTGAACCAGCAGATGAAGCTTTTTTGCCTAAAACACGCGCATGTTGGTTGAGGTCAGATACTGACTCAGATAAGTCTGCTACAGCCGTAAATAGTGGGTCGATAGTCGCAACCTTAACATTGATATCGTCAACCAAGACATTAACTTTTACCAACAGTTCATTGGTCTGATGTAAGGTAACATCTACATCTGAAGACAAGGTTTTGATGGTTTTCTCCGTCTCATCAATCATTCGACCTGCTTTTTGAATCGTGATTGTCAAATAGACTAAACAGACAATCAAAGCAATCGCAACAAGTATATATGCAACTTCTAACATTTATTTTTCCTCCTCATTATGATAGAAAGGGGCTTTCTTTCGATTTTGATAAAGTATGATAAAAATACCGAGTCCGATAAGGACAACTGATAACCATTGGGAAACTCGCAGGCCAAAGAACATGAGACTATCCATCCGCATCCCTTCGATAATCATACGACCAAAGCCATACCAAATCAAGTAGAAAGCAGTGATATGACCACGTCTGATTCCCTTTAATTTTCGTCTAAAAATCAAGATCAAAGCAAATCCAATCAGATTCCAAACCGACTCATATAAGAAGGTTGGCTGACGGTAGCTACCATCAATGTACATCTGGTCACGGATGAAGCCCGGCAAATAATCCAGATTATCTACCGCTGCACCGTAGGCTTCTTGGTTAAAGAAGTTCCCCCAGCGCCCTAAACTCTGGGCAACCATGACGCTCGGTGCTGCAATATCTAAGAAATCCCAAGTATTAATCAACTTTCTATCTGCAAAGATATAAAGAACAATAGCGCCCGCTATCAAACCTCCGTAAATGGCCAAACCACCATTCCAAATGGCGATGATTTCACCTGGATTTTGCAGATAATAATCTAAACGAAAGAGTACGTAGTATAGTCTAGCACCTAAAATAGCTACCGGAAAAGCAATCAGGATAAAATCCAAAATATCATCTGACAGGATTTTCTTTTTAGGAGCTTCTTTCATGGCAAGGTAGACTGCCAGAACCAAACCAGCTACAATACACAAAGCATACCAACGAATAGCAAAGGGACCAATTTCAAATGCGACTGGATTAATCATGTTTCACCTCATTTTGAGCGATTAGATTTGTCAAGCGTTCTTCAAATAAACGCGTCGCATCAAAGCCCATTTCTTTAGCACGATAGTTCATGGCAGCTGCCTCAATAACAACGGAAATATTGCGTCCTGTTTTTACTGGGATGCGGATACGCGGAATCGTTACACCAGAAACTTCGAGTTCTTCGGCATTGTTTCCTAGACGGTCAAAGGTCTTATGCGTATCGTAATTTTCTAGATAAACTGCTAGCTGAACTTGTGAAGAATCTTTTACGGCACTTGCACCATAGAGACTCATGATATCGATAATCCCAACTCCACGAATCTCAAGTAAATGTTTCAAGATTTCAGCAGGTTCGCCCCAAAGAGTCATCTCATCCTTAGAATAAATATCTACACGATCGTCTGCTACTAGACGGTGTCCACGCTTCACAAGCTCAAGACCTGTCTCGCTCTTACCGATACCACTATCCCCTTGGATCAAGACACCCATGCCATAGATATCCATCAAGACACCATGCACACTGGTACGTTTAGCCAAACGGGAATCAAGATAGCTAGAAAGTTCTCCAGATAAACGACTGGTTGCTGTTCGGCTGGTTAAAATCGCAATCTTACATTCTCTAGCAGCCCTCAACATTTCCTCTGGAACTACCAGACCACGAGCCACGATAACCGCAGGTGTTTCAGGTAGAAACATTTTCTTCAAAACTTGATAACGGTTCTGGGCAGGCATGGCAACTAAATAGGACCACTCCTTCATCCCTAACAGCTGAATCCTTTCTGGTGTATAGTAATCAAAATAGCCCGTCATTTCAAGACCAGGTCTCATAATGTCCGCAGTATTGATTTCTTTTTCAAGTAATTCGCCTTCACCATAGACAATATCTAGTCTGAGTTTTTCAATGACATCTCTTACTAAAACCGACATAATTTTCTCCTTCAATCGAGTTCTCCCTACTATTATATCAAATTGTAGGTGGAAGTTTCCTTTTTTTGCAGGATTTACAGTATTTATTTGATGTTACTTGGGAAAAGATTTAACTAGGAAGTCTTTTCCTACTCTTTCAAATCAACCGAGACAAATCTACTGCAAATTGGTCAACGTCTATCACCAAGTCCCTTCCAGACTTTTCAAAGTAAATCCTTGGAAGACCTTTTGTTAATATTCTGTTTGCATCAGCCATATCTTGAGGATAGGTATAGAACTGTTGACCTTTTGGAAACTGATTTTGGACTTGCCATTCTTCAAAGTCCTTCAAAAAAGTCTTATGAGACGGCATGCTGACTTCTTCAAACAAGGAATGGTCAAAAAATCGTACCAATCGATATAGACCATGAATCTCATCCGCAAAGCACTTATCGATCTTTTCATAGGGAAAGCCTCGTCTCTGATAAGCTTGGCATAAACTTTGTAAGGACTCACTTAATGCAACTGCATCTTTTCTTGCCAAGTTTATAAAATACCGAACAGAAAATTCTTCCATACCAGTTCGTTTTTTCTTCCCTAAAAACTGTTGTGCACGCAAGAGAGACTCGGATAATCTTTCTTCATCTTGATAATAAAGAGCGTATAAAAGATTAATCACATTTTCTGGATAATAAGTTCCTTTCAACAAGGGTAAATCTTTGGGGATGAATGATGGAATGACTGAAAAATCGTTACAAGCAAAAGAGGTAAACAAGCCTTTCAAAATCCCATCTGTGTAAATGGTTCCACTTGCCAACAAACCACCTCTCATCAACTCGGTTCTTCCTGTTTGCCATAGAGCGTTGTTTAACTGCTTATAATCCCCATCTAAAAACGCAGCATAATAGGCAAAATATTTAATATCATCTAGCAATAAGCTACTGTACAATTTTACCCTTAAAACCTTGTCAGACGATACTTTTGAATCGGTCAAATACTTTTCAAAAATTCTTTGGTTTGACTCTTCAAATTCCTTCCAATCGATCGGATCAGCACAATAACCCCAATCTTCCAAGTGATTTTCACGCATTTTTTGATATTCTTTTATATACTCTCTCATAACAATTTATTCCTCTAAACATTGTGCAAAAAAAGACTAGACAAGTCTAGCCTTTCATTTCAAATTAGAATTTTTTACGTTTACGAGCTGCTTCTGATTTACGTTTACGTTTTACAGAAGGTTTTTCATAGAATTCACGTTTGCGTGTTTCTTGAAGAGTACCAGCTTTAGTAACCGCACGTTTGAAACGACGAAGTGCATCGTCAAGAGATTCATTCTTACGTACTACTGTTTTAGACATTTTTTTCACTCCCTTCAAGTTCAAGATCTATTCCATTTTACACGCAAAATGAATATTTGTCAAGGGAAAACTGCCATAAACTTATATTATCTTCCCTTTTCTTTTTAAAAGAGATAATGTATTAGAATAGATGTCATAATAGCGAAAAAAATATTTTAATCCTGTTCAGAAACAACTTTTATTTCTTTATCATTTACAATAACAGCTTGTGAATTGTTCATTCGCAATAAGTCGAGCTGATTTTTATAGGTTTCAAAGGTCTTCTTGCTACTATCAGTAAAAGGCTCCTCACCATAATGTGGAAGGATGTAAAACTCCACTTCATTCAATCCCGTTGTATCCGATAACTCTTTCGCTACCGTCTTGTCATCCATGAGCTTATTGTAGTCAACATCCTTGGCGGTAATGATAGCCCCTGCTGATTCTCCCACATAGATCATCCCATCTCTTATTTGTTCTTTGATAAGAGATAGGAGTTGCTTTTTCTTTAATTCTTGCAATAAATAAAAGGTATTCCCGCCAGAGATATAAAGAATTTTGCTTTGGAAAATCTTTGCCTGTACAGTTTCTCGATCACAAGAAGCAATATCTAGAACCTCTATCTCAAATCCTAAATCTTTGAATGTTTGCTGAGCCTCATCGATATAGTCAGTATAATCCTCTTTGTTCCCAGCGGTAGGAATAAATAAAACCTTGTTTTCTAGATTCTTTTCCTTTGCATAATCGCTAAAAAGCTTTTTGACACCAGTAAAGTATGAACATAAAAATAATTGTTTCATGACTGTACCTCCATTAATGTTTAACAATTTTATAAAGGATCCACGATCCCTTTCTTTGACTAGTTATAAGCTCAAACCCTATTAACAACAAGAATCGTCTAAATGCTTCTTCGCTTTGGACCTCTGGTAAAAAGTAAGACAACTTATTATATTCACAAGCCAGTAAGAGCATCCCGTCTGATTTGAGTATTCTTCGAAGTTCCATAAAAGAAGCCTCTAGATCCTGCCAATGAAAATGAGTTTGAAATGCTGTGATTAAATCAACACTTCGAGCCCCCTCTGAATAACTTTATTATACCACTTTAGTAAAATTGTGAATAATTGATGCAGAATAATTAAACGATTTTCAAACCAATTACCCAAAAAAGAGAACCAATTGGTTCTCTTTTTCTGTTAGACTGACATCTTCTTAGATAGCAATGAATGTAATCATTTCAATCAAGTATCTAAAACAACTTACTAGATGACTTTCGCCACTAATTATTCTTCCTCAGATTTTTTTCTTTGTGCTAGAGAAATTAATCCCATACCTGATAAAGCAGCCAATAGACCAGCTGTCAAGTGAGATGTCTCCTCAGAACCCGTATTTGGAAGAGTTTTAGTAGTTCTTTCTTCTGTAATACCTTGTTGTTCTGGATTTTCAACTACAGGAAGTTCTACTACTGTTGGAGTATAGAATCCTGAAATGATATTTCCATTACGGTCTTTACGGATCACTTTCACACCTTTGGCTTGTCCTACAAAGTCTGCCTCAGGGGTAAAGTTGACGGTGCCATCTGGTGAGATTACATAAGTTCCTTCACCTGGAACGACTTTTTCAGTTGTTCCATCTTCAAAGGTTGGCGGAACTGTCAGATCGACATCACCTGTAAAGTTTGGTTTACCAGTCTGAGTTTGACCTTTAAGACCTTCTGATGTCGCATCACTCACTTGTGTTTGTCCAAGGACAGTTGGTGTGTAGCGAGCAGTAACTGCATTTCCATACACATCCAAACGTTTCACAACCAATCCTTTAGCTGTACCAACAAAGTCTGGTTCTGGTGTAAAGGTAATCTTACCATCTTTATCAATTGTATAGCTTCCTTCACCCGGAACAACCATAGTCGTGCTACCATCCTCAAAGGTTGGTGGTACAGTCGAATCGATATGTCCTTCAAACACTGGTGTTGCCACTTGTGGTTGGCCTTTTGCTCCTGTAGAAGCCGTATCATGACCAGTAGATGGATCTACAACTGTTGGGCGATAGCTTGCAGTAACTGGAGTACCATTCTTATCCTTGCGGACAATCGTTACGCCTGTTCCTTTTCCTACAAAATTAGCTTCTGGAGTGAAGGTCACTTTGCCATCTGGTGAGATTGCATAAGTTCCTTCACCTGGAATCACTTTTTCAGCTGATCCATCTTCAAATGTTGCTGCCACAGTTTCATCGATTGGAACAAGCGGATTACCACCTTCAAATGTTGGCGTACCTGTTTGAACAAGACCCTTAATGTTAACTGAAGAAGTATCTTTACCAGTTGGAGTCACCTTAGTAAACTCTGGACTGTAAGTCGCAGTAACTGGAGTGCCATTCTTATCCACACGTTTCACTGTAACTGGATCTGGGTTTCCAACAAACTGCTTGTCTGGAGTGAAGGTTACAGTTCCATCTGGTGCAATCGTGTAAGTTCCTTGACCTGGAATAGATTTCTCTTTGCTTCCATCTTCGAAGGTTGGCTCGACTGTTTCATCAATTGGAACCAGTGGATCACCACCTTGGAAGGTTGGAGTGCCTGTTTGAGGGACACCTTGAGGACCTGTGCTCGTTGCGTTAGTGCTGGTTGGAACTACTTCTTTCACCACCGCTTGGTACTTGACAGTAACAGGAGTTCCGTTGGCATCCACACGAGTCAATTCAAGTTCTGGTGTTTCACCTTTGAACTGTTTATCAGGAGTGAAAGTCACCTTACCGTCTGCATCCACTTCGAATTTACCAACATTTGGCACTTCTTTCACAGTTGTACCATTGTCAAATAGTGGAGTTGAATCAGCTGGGAATGGAACTGAGTCATGGCCTGGAGTGAAGGTCACTTTACCTTCTTGGACTTGACCTTGCAGACCTTCTGTCTTATCTCCCGTACCAGTTGGTGTTACCTTAGTGAACTCTGGACTGTAAGTCGCAGTGACTTCTGTACCATTCTTATCGACACGTTTGACTGTGACTGGATCTGGTTTACCAACAAACTGTTTGTCTGGAGTGAAAGTTACGGTTCCGTCTGGCGCAATCGTGTAGCTTCCTTGACCTGGAATAGACTTCTCTTTGCTTCCATCTTCGAAGGTTGGCTCTACTGTTTCATCAATTGGAACCAGTGGGTCACCACCTTGGAAGCTTGGGGTACCAGTTTGTGGAACACCCTGAGGACCTGTGCTCGTTGCACCGGTTCCAGTTGGAGTCACCTTAGTAAACTCTGGACTGTAAGTTGCAGTAACTGGGGTGCCGTTCTTATCTACACGTTTGACTGTAACTGAATCTGGTTTTCCAACAAACTGCTTGTCTGGAGTGAAGGTTACAGTTCCGTCTGGTGCAATCGTGTAGGTTCCTTGGCCTGGAATAGTCTTCTCTTTGCTTCCATCTGCGAAGGTTGGCTCAATTGTTTCATCGATTGGAACCAATGGGTCACCTCCTTGGAAGCTTGGAGTTCCTGTTTGTGGAACACCCTGAGGACCTGTACTTGTTGCACTGGTTCCAGTTGGAGTCACCTTAGTAAACTCTGGGCTGTAAGTCGCAGTCACTGGGGTGCCATTCTTATCTACGCGTTTGACTGTGACTAGATCTGGGTTTCCGACAAACTGTTTGTCTGGAGTGAAAGTTACTGTTCCATCTGATGCAATCGTGTAAGTTCCTTGTCCTGGAATAGTTTTCTCTTTGCTTCCATCTTCGAAGGTTGGCTCAACTGTTTCATCAATTGGAACCAGTGGATCACCACCTTGGAAGCTTGGAGTGCCTGTTTGTGGAACACCCTGAGGACCTGAGCTGGTTACGTTAGTTCCTGTTGGGGTTACCTTCGTAAACTCTGGACTATAAGTTGCAGTAACTGGGGTGCCGTTCTTATCCACACGTTTCACTGTGACTGGATCTGGGTTTCCGACAAACTGTTTGTCTGGTGTGAAGGTCACTGTACCATCTGGCGCAATCGTGTAAGTTCCTTGACCTGGAATAGATATCTCTTTGCTTCCATCTTTGAAGGTTGGCTCTACTGTTTCATCGATTGGAACCAATGGATCGCCACCTTGGAAGGTTGGAGTGCCCGTTTGTGGAACACCCTGAGGACCTGTGCTGGTTGCGCCAGTTCCTGTTGGTGTTACCTTGGTCACTGTTGGGGTATAAGTCGCAGTGACTGGGGTACCGTTCTTATCAACTCGTTTAACTGTTACTGGATCTGGAGTTCCGAAGTATTTCTTATCCGGCGTAAAGGTAATAGATCCATCTAGGTTAATGGTATACACACCCACACCTGGAACTGTTTTCGTGGACTGTCCATCTTCGAAAGTCATTGGTTTCGTATCATCAATTGGAACAGCCGGATTACCTTCTGTGAAGGTTGGGGTACCTTTTTGCGGTTGACCTTGGATACCTATGCTGGTTGCGTTAGTGCTGGTTGGAACTACTTCTTTCACCACCGCTTGGTACTTGACAGTAACAGGAGTTCCGTTAGCATCCACTCGAGTCAATTCAAGTTCTGGTGTTTCACCCTTGAACTGCTTGTCCGGAGTGAAGGTCACTTTGCCTTCTGCGTCCACTTCAAACTTACCGACATTTGGCACTTCTTTCACAGCTGTACCATTGTCAAATAGTGGAGTTGAGGCAGCTGGGAATGGAACTGAGTCATGGCCTGGAGTGAAGGTCACTTTACCTTCTTGGACCTGACCTTGCAGACCTTCTGTCTTATCACCTGAACCAGTTGGTGTTACCTTAGTGAACTCTGGACTGTAAGTCGCAGTCACTGGAGTTCCGTTCTTATCTAAACGTTTCACTGTAACTGGGTCTGGTTTTCCAACAAACTGTTTATCTGGAGTGAAAGTTACAGTTCCGTCTGGTGCAATCGTGTAAGTCCCTTGACCTGGAATAGATTTCTCTTTGCTTCCATCTTCGAAGGTTGGCTCTACTGTTTCATCAATTGGAACCAGTGGATCGCCACCTTGGAAAGTTGGAGTACCAGTTTGTGGAAGTCCTTGAGGACCTGTACTTGTTGCACCGGTTCCAGTTGGAGTCACTTTCGTAAACTCTGGACTGTAGGATGCAGTAACTGGGGTGCCATTCTTATCTACGCGTTTGACTGTGACTGGATCTGGTTTGCCTACAAACTGCTTATCTGGAGTGAAGGTCACACTTCCATCTGGCGCAATTGTGTAAGTTCCTTGACCTGGAATAGACTTCTCTTTGCTTCCATCTTCGAAGGTTGGCTCGACTGTTTCATCGATTGGAACCAGTGGATCGCCACCTTGGAAGCTTGGAGTGCCTGTTTGTGGAACACCCTGAGGACCTGTGCTCGTTGCGCCAGTCCCTGTTGGTGTTACCTTGGTCACTGTTGGAGTATAAGTCGCAGTAACCTCTGTACCGTTCTTATCTACACGTTTCACTGTGACTGGAGTTGGTGTACCAACATATTGTTTTTCTGGAGTAAAGGTGATAGAACCATCTGGATTGATGCTGTATTCACCCACACCTGGAACTGTTTTCGTTGACTGTCCATCTTCGAAAGTCATTGGTTTCGTATCATCAATTGGAACCAATGGATTACCTTCTGTGAAGGTTGGGGTACCCTTTTGCGGTTGACCTTGGATGCCATTTGAAGTGGCGTCTGTTGAAGTTGGGGTTACTTCTTTCACCACCGCTTGGTACTTGACAGTAACAGGAGTTCCGTTGACATCCACACGAGTCAATTCAAGTTCTGGTGTTTCACCCTTGAACTGTTTATCTGGTGTGAAGGTCACTTTGCCTTCTGCGTCCACTTCGAATTTACCAACATTTGGCACTTCCTTCACAGTTGTACCGTTGTCAAATAGTGGAGTTGAATCAGCTGGGAATGGAACAGAGTCATGGCCTGGTGTGAAGGTCACTTTACCTTCTTGGACCTGACCTTGTAGACCCTCTGTCTTATCTCCCGTACCAGTTGGTGTTACTTTCGTAAACTCTGGACTATAAGTTGCAGTGACTGGGGTGCCATTCTTATCTACGCGTTTGACTGTGACTGGAGTTGGGTTTCCAACAAACTGTTTGTCTGGAGTGAAAGTTACTGTTCCGTCTGGTGCAATCGTGTAGGTTCCTTGGCCTGGAATATTCTTTTCCTTGCTACCATCTTCGAAGGTTGGCTCCACTGTTTCATCGATTGGAACCAGTGGATCACCACCTTGGAAGCTTGGAGTGCCTGTTTGAGGAACACCCTGAGGACCTGTGCTGGTTACGTTAGTGCTAGTTGGGGTTACCTTAGTCACTGTCGGTTTATAATGTGCTCGGTAAGGAACACCGTTAGAATCATTTACTTGAACAGTAACTGGGTCCGGGGTACCAACAAAATTTTTGTTAGGTTTGAAAGTGACTTGACCTGTGTTAGGGTCTAACTCAAAAGTTCCAACTGGCTGACCATTGGATGTAGCAGGAACTGAGTTACCAGTAATAGGTTGGCCGTTAGCATCCACAAAGGTCGCAGGGCGTGAAGCATCTGGAGTCACTGGCGTTTTAGCTGGATCGCCATCATTAAAGATTAGATTTTTGTTTTGTTCTTGGCCTTGAACACCAGTCGATTCATATGTTGGTATCTTTCGAACAGTAGGAATGTAGCGACCATCCATATTGTTCAAAATGTCATTCTTATTTGGATTTGATGCATCAGTTGATTGCCAGTTAGTTGATGAACCGTTTGAGTCTGTACGACGAATATTAATCCCTTCAGCAGTTCCCGTAAAGTTAGCATTCGGTGTGAACGCTACATCGATATCATCACCATTAGCAGTCACTACATAGGTCCCTTCAGGACGCACATAAGTATTGCCGTTAGTTGGAGTCAAGACATTCCCTTGATTATCCAAAACCTGTGGCGCTTGGCTACTCATGCTAGCATTAGTTACAAAATCTGAACGATCTGGTCCTTTAGGTGTGAAGTGAACTGTAGCATTTTGTGTCTCACCTTGAAGACCAGTTGTTTCTTTCTTTTCACCTTGAGGTGGATAAGTACGACGAACCAACATGTCCTCAACTTCACCACTAAATGCCGTCCCGGTAGGCTTCTCAATATCACCTGCATTAGTCGCAATACGCACACGCATTCCAAGTTGGTCAACCAATCCACCACTAAGACTCGGAATTGCATTAAATGTTAAAGTGTGATCTCCATTAGCAGTTATTTCTTTAACCACACTGCCTTCATTATCATCAAATTTCCCGTTATTATTGAAGTCCACCCATGCTTTGACATATGCTTTAGCATTACCATTTGGATTAGCCTTAATCTTAAGGGTATAAGTGCCATTCTTAGCTTTGTTTAAATCCAAGAGGTCGTTAGTGTTGCTATATTGATCAGCAGTTAGCAATTGCTGCGGACCTTCATCTGAAACATCCTCACGATCATCAGAAGTCCAGTCATTTTTAGAATCCACATCGATATCTGCTTCTGTAGAACCTAAGTAAGGTTGCTTTATTTGAACATTTGTTATCGAATCGCGTGTAGAGATAGTATGATGAGCTTCACCGTAACTTTCTGGCGCATCACCACCATCAACTACCAAGAATCCCATCATAAGTGCCTGTTGCCCTGCGGTCGCAACATAAAAACCTACCTCAGAAGCCCCACGGGTCATTACAACTGGTACTGCTTTACTTGCTGAAACAATTGGTCCAAATACTTGACTACCCAGACCACCTGTAACTGTATCAGGACTCAAAAACTTATTCCAATCGATAGTCTTATCTTTTAGGATGAGTAGACCACCTCTTGTTGTCTTGTCAGCCTGCTTAACAAGTTCTTCAGTCGTAACAGTGTAAGGTCCTTTTGCACGAGGACCTTTCATCCATTCTCCTACGTATTCCCAACCTTCACCGTTAGTGGTAAAAATACCATATTCACCAGGGTTAGCATCTTCTCCATCAGCCATAACAACTGCTGGTTTTACTTTTTTTCCACGATAAGTGGCTTCTATTTTAAATTTAACCCCCCAGTTTACACCATCAACTGGTACGATAATTTGAGTTTTATGGCCTTTTGTATCAAAACCTTGTCCACCAATAGTACTCCATTTATCTTGTGGTTGACCTGATACAGGAGGTGGAGTTTTTCCATAATCTTTCCAGTTTTTTAAATAACTGTTTGTTGCATTTGGATCATAAGTTCCAGCAGATGAAGTTCCTTCCACACGCTTTTTATAAATTTCAGTAGCGTGGAATGGTTTAAGCTCAGTAACTGTCAAGGTAACTACATAACCAGGAGAAATTTCTTTCGTATAAGTAGTTCCAATCTTAAACCCTCCCTGAGGATCTAAGTTTTTCAAGCTTGCTGTATCAGAGAAATCAATCCAGTTAATTTGTTTTGCTAATTGTGTACTTTCTTTCTTCTCTGATTCAGACAATTCTGGTTTAGAGGTACGTGGAACAGGAGTCGCATCGTCCGCACCTGCATAACTAGCTGGTGCAACTGAAGTTGCCTGGGTATCACGACGAACTCTACGAGAACGTGTAGATTGTTCAGTAACACTAGACGTCTCAGTAGGTTCAGCAATTATTGGAGCAACTGCAGTTTCTGGTTTAGCACTCTCTGTAGATTTATCTTCTGGAGAAGTAACTGGTTTCTCAACAGGAGACTGTGATGTTTCAGAGATAACCGATTGGTCATTGTTCTTTTTATCAGCAGGCTCTGTTCCAGAATTTGAAGTTGCTGTTTCTTTAGTTGGTTGAGAGGATTCTACTACAGATGGTGTTTCAGACTTTTCCGATGTTTTAGAATCTGTAGCTGATATAGAAGTCTCTGTTGTGTTATCAAGGTTTGTTTTAGCTACCTCGTTTAAAGAGTTTGTCACACTCGTCTCATCAGCACTAACTTGAGTAGCTGCTCCCAATAGAACCAAGGTGGACAAGAGCACAGAACAAACACCTACATTTAGTTTTCGAATAGAAAACTTATGAAGGCGTGGATTAAATAAATCTTTCCCCATTATAATCTCCTTAATTATAATTTTATAACTCAGAACATTATACAACTTTTTTTATAGCTTCGCTACTAAGTAAACTTAAAAAATTTTAGTTATTATTTAAATTATAAAAGAAAAAAACTACGTATACTTAACTTCAATTATTATCTTGTTATATTTTTTCCTGCATTAAAATTTATATAATTTCTTTATTCAAATATTTTATAGTTTAAACCAAAATTATCAAAATTTCACTTCTAGCTTATAAGAATCAAAAAACCACTCACTCCAAAGAGCAAGTGGTTCGTGTAATTTTTATTTTTCAAGTAAGCTGAGCGCTTCTGCATCAGCGATAATAGTCACATCAGGGTGGTTTTGTAGACTACTTGCTGGGAGGTTCTCAGTCACTGGGCCAGATACTGTTCCAGCAATAGCTTCTGCTTTTGACTCACCGTAAGCAAAAAGAATAATTGACTTGGCATTCAAGATATTTTTAATTCCCATTGAAATGGCTTGAGTTGGAACGTCTTCAATCTTGTCAAAAAAGCGAGCATTAGCTTCGATGGTAGATTGATCAAGTTCTACTAGATGCGTTTGGCTATCAAATGGAGTGCCAGGCTCATTAAAGCCGATATGTCCATTGCGACCAATCCCCAAGATTTGCAAATCAACAGGATGGTCAGCTAAAATTTGATTGTAGCGTTCAACTTCTTCTTCAGCATTGTCCTTAACCCCACGAGGCAAGAAACTTTCTTTAAATGGTTTTTGGTTGAACAAGTTTTCCTGCATGAAGTAACGATAAGACTGTGGATTATTCCCATCAAGCCCCACATACTCATCAAGGTTCACACTGGTTAGATTTGAAAAATCAAGGTCACTCTCAACGATTTCCTTGTAAAACTCAAGCGGGCTGCTTCCTGTTGCAAGTCCTAATGTTTGAGCACCATTGGACAATTTTTCCTTCAAAATCTCAAAAGCTACTTTTCCACCTTTGACTTGATTCTCAACTTTTATAACTTTCATTTTATATCCTCCATGTTTCTATATTTATTATATGGTATAGACCAATTTTTGTCAAGTGAAAACGATTTAATTTCTAAAAAAAGAGCGTCTAAACTTGAAACATGTTATAATGGATAAGATTAGAAGTTAGAAAGAATGATGAAAAAATGAATACAGCTGATTTTGATTTCCACTTACCTGAGGAACTGATTGCCCAAACGCCACTTGAAAAACGAGATTCCTCCAAACTCCTTATCGTTAATCGTGATACGAGAGAAATGCAGGATAGACACTTCCACTCCATTATCGACATGCTGGAACCTGGTGATGCCCTTGTCATGAACGACACTCGCGTTCTCCCTGCCCGCCTCTATGGTCAAAAGGAAGAGACAGGAGGCCATGTGGAACTTCTCCTACTCAAAAATACTAGTGGTGATGAGTGGGAAGTTCTGGCTAAACCTGCCAAACGCCTCAAGGTTGGTACTCGTGTCAGCTTTGGTGATGGTCGCCTCAGCGCTGTCGTTACAGAAGAATTGACCCACGGGGGCCGCATCGTCCACTTTGAATACCAAGGAATTTTCCTAGAAGTTTTGGAAAGTCTAGGTGAAATGCCACTACCACCTTATATCCATGAAAAATTGGATGACCGTGAACGTTATCAAACGGTCTACGCTAAAGAGAGTGGCTCTGCTGCTGCACCGACTGCTGGACTGCACTTCACCAAAGAACTGCTAGCAGAAATCCAAGCCAAAGGTGTTCATCTGGTCTATCTCACTCTTCACGTCGGACTCGGAACCTTTAGACCTGTCTCTGTTGACAATCTGGACGAACATGAAATGCACTCGGAGTTCTACCAACTTTCTGATGAAGCAGCTGCTACCCTTCGCTCTGTCAAGGAAAATGGAGGCCGTGTCATCGCTGTAGGAACCACTTCTATCCGCACACTGGAAACCATCGGTTCCAAGTTTGATGGGCAAATCCAAGCAGATTCTGGCTGGACCAATATCTTTATCAAACCAGGCTACGACTGGAAGGTTGTGGATGCTTTTTCAACCAACTTCCACCTGCCCAAGTCAACTCTTGTTATGCTAGTTTCTGCCTTTGCCGGTCGTGACTTAGTCCTAGATGCCTATCACCATGCCATCCAAGAACACTACCGCTTCTTCAGTTTTGGAGATGCCATGTTTATCTATTAAGAAAATCCCTATTAGGAAACCTAATAGGGATTTTTCTAATTATTCCATGCTAAACTTTGGATCTTTCAAACTCTGAACACTGGCATTGATAACTGCTCCGATAATCAAAATCTTTGCAATGAGAATAAACCAGAACATCATAACCACCACGATAATGGAACTGAAAAATCGAACGTCAACTAGATGATTAACATAACTATTGACGTAGACAGAAAAGATATTCAATAAAAAGATAAGAGTTAGCAAGACAAAGACACTTCCTGGTAAAACATAGCGGATTCGTGGTGCTTTTACTTTTGGAAGGAAGTAATAGATCATAACTAGAATGGCAAAGATCAAGGCATAGACCAGAGGACCTGTAAAGTCTTGCAGGTAGGAAAATAACGGACTGTCTGATTGCCAGTAAGTTTTGAGAAGGTTGAGCAACATACGACCAAACATACTCAAAAACAAGGCTAGAGCAAAAAGAATCTGCAAGCCAAAACTAACAAGTAGACTCATCAACTGATGGGAGATAATTCCTCGACTCTTGGTCACCCCATAGGCTTTGTTAAAAGCTTTTTGGAGGAAATCCATTGATTTCGAAAAGGTCCAGAGTGCAGATAAAACGGCAAAACTCAGCAAACCAGTCGATGGTTGAGTCAGAACTTCTCGGACAATCTTGGCGACCACATCATACACCGTATCAGGCAAAAATTCCTTGATCGTAAGTAAAAAATTTGAGACCGGAATCTGAAAATAAGGCAAGATATTGACCATTATCATCAGCAAAGGAAAGATTGAAATCAACCAATAGTAGGCAACAGCGACACTGGTCAACTCGCTATCAGATGCTTGATAATAATGCAAAAAAGCTTTCAATAAGGGCCTGTCCATCAGCTCTTTCCACCACTTTTTCATGTTCCATCCTCCGTCATTTTCTTCATCATCTAAGTTCTTCTGATTAAATCTAGCATATCATAAGGTAAAGTATTTGCGGCCTCTTTCAGAGAATAATTTTCTAAATTATTCACATTTTGGCGTAGTTTTTTGGCATACTTGGCTGTTATCAGTTTAGCTTCTTCGTATTCAAAGATTGCCTTACGTTCGAGATAGTAGCCTCGTAGCATTTCATCGATATTGTTTGGCTTGATGCGATTGATAACCCGCTCAACAAAGGCACCGCTTCCGATAATGGCCGTCTCGCGTAGACGAGACTCTTGCATAAAACTAATCAGAGAACTCTTGTAAACCCCTTTTAGGTTTTCCAAACTCTCGATAATCAGCTCTGTATTTTCCAAATACAACTCTGAAATCTGATCATAGTCAACTGCTAGTAGTTTACGAGATTCTTCATTCATCCAACTACGGAAAGTTTTGCCAAAGGTAAACATTTCATGAAGTAGAAAGCGCAGTATCCGTAAGGAAACTAGGAAGTAATAAGTCACTCTAGAAGCGAAATTCCGATTGATACTCTGCTCCATGTTTTTTAGGTACCGTTGGTAAACTCGATAACCACGCTCGCTGATTCTATTTTCTTCGTAGGCTTGCTCCAAACCGTCACTCTCAATACTCAAGATAAGAAGCTTTAGGGATTCCCAGTCCTCTTGGACTCTCTTATTTTCCAGACTAAGGATGAGGTTTTCAATCCGACCATGGTAATTATCAATAGCTGCATAAAGAGGAAGTTTGTTCTTGTGATGGTCCAGCTCTTTTTCTAATTCTGCAGCTACATCATTCAGAATCGCTATATGCATCAAATGATCCTTGCTTTCCTCTTGTTCTTCAGATAAGTGAGGGAGAACCAATAAACCTGTTAGAAAGCTCAATAGTGTAACGCCTGCTACAAGGAAGAGTAACAGAGGATATTCCTGCTCCAAATGACTTGGTATGAGGAGAATGGTCGCGATAGATACTGTTCCTTTGACACCAGAGAAGGTCAAAAGAAGCATATCTTTCATGTACTTATGAATTTTTTTCTTAAGTCGACGCGTCCTCACAAAGTAAAAACCAGCAATCATGATAAAGCGGATCGCAAAAAGCAAGAAGGTCAGAACGACAACTGAAAGCAGTAAAAGAAGGGGATTGTAGAGAGAATTAGACAAAATTGGCTCTGCTATCAACTCTAATTCCATTCCCAAGAGAACAAAGACTGATCCATTTAGCATAAAGGTCACGGTGTGCCAGACGGTCTCCGTCACGGTGTCTACCTGAGCCTCAAGGAGCGTAATTTTCTTAAAGCGACTGGCCTTCAAAATACCTGCAACCACTACTGCGATAATCCCTGAAACATGAAACTCTTCTGCAATGAAAAAGGTCATGAGTGGCAAACTTAGCTCTAGCAATAGTTCACTGGCTATATCTATCGCTCGTACACTCAGCAAAAAGCTATGCAAGAAACGATTGACCATAGCCGTCACAAAACCGACTACAAAACCACCAAAGATAGAAAGTGCTAGGGAAGTTCCTGCTTGGCTGAATGAAAACGTTCCTGTTGTCCAAGCAGCAAGAGCCATCTGAAAGGCAACCAAACCAGAAGCATCATTTAAGAGTCCTTCCCCTTTTAGGATATTAGAAACCCGTTTGGGAAAACGAAAACGTTCAGAAAGAGATGCAAAGGCAACCAAATCTGTTGGCCCAAGTGCCGCTCCAACTGCTAAACAGGCCGCCAAAGGAAGAGTCATCCAAAGGAAGTGAGCCATGCCCCCCAAGCTTAAGGTCGAGATAAAAATCACAGGAAAGATCAGAAAGACGACAATCCGCCAATGCTTCAAAATGGACGTAATATCCGCTTCTTCTGCCTCCCGGAAAAGTAAGGGACCAATAACCATGGCTAGAAACAGCTCTGTATTGAGATGAAAGTCCGCATCGGGAACAAATAAACCAATCCCAATCCCCAAAAGAATTTGTACAAGAGGAAGGGGCAAAAAAGGGAGAAGTTTATTGGTCGTGGTTGAAATGATTAAGACAAATAAAAATAGAATCAAGTAAATGAGTAATTCCACACAATTCCTCCTTAATCTTTTTTACAACAAGATTCAAAAATCTCCTTTTGCTCTTGGATTTTCTGATCAATCTTAGAACAGTCTTTGTGCTCAATTTTTTTCTGGCATCGTTCCATTTCAAGAGCCACTAATTTTTTCTTAATTTTAAGCATTTTCTTGCTCATATGTGCTTCGTCGAGCACCCCGACTGCTCGCTCGTGATGCGTTGACTCGACAAAATTTTGGCGCATTGCCTCAAGCTTCTCACGAAGGTATTGTTTATCCATGTCTATACCTTTCTAATTTTTCAATCATAACTAAAAACGGTGGATTATTAACTTGGTTGAGAGTCCGATAAATGGCAGCTGTATACTCTTGTTGGTTCAACTGGCTAACAAACTCCAATACAGCATCCCTCTCGGTGTCTCCTCCTTCATGACCATAGTAGATCATGATAGCAATCCGCCCCCCTTTGACAAGCAAATGACACAGCTTTTCTAATGCTTCGATAGTAGTCTGAGGTTGGGTGATGACGGATTTGTCAGCAGAAGGCAGATAACCCAGATTAAAAATCCCTGCCTTAGCTTCTGTCACAAACTGGTCTAGTGTCTCATGACCTTGCAAGATTAACTGGGCATTTGTCATACCTGCCTGATCCAAACGCTCTTGGGTTTTCTCCAAAGCCTGCTCCTGGATATCAAAGGCATAGACTTTCTTAGCTAGCTTGGCTAGAAAAAGGGTATCATGGCCATTACCCATGGTCGCATCCACAACAATATCCTCTTTTGTCACGACTTCCGCTAAAAAATCATGTGCCATCTCAAGTGGTCTTTTCATTTTAAAACTCCTGTTTTACAGCCTTGCATCCTTGCACACTTCCACGACGTCGCATCTCAGTTTCAATAGCATTTAGCACTTCCCATTTATTGAGGCTCCACATAGGACCAATCAGCATATCTCTAGGTGCATCTCCTGTAATTCGATGGATGACGATATGCTTAGGAATGATTTCTAGTTGGTCACAAATGACCTTGACATACTCATCCTGACTCATCAGTTGCAAGCGTCCTTCGTGGTAATCTCGCTGCATCCGTGTATTGGTCATGAGGTGAAGCAAGTGCAGTTTAATTCCTTGAATATCATTATCCGTGACGCAGCGGCGGACATTTTCAATCATCATCTCATGAGTCTCACCAGGCAAACCATTGATCAAATGGGAAACAATCTCAATCTTAGGATATTTCCTCAAGCGTTTGACCGTTTCCACATACAATTCATAAGAATGGGCACGGTTAATCAGCTCAGATGTTGCTTCAAAGGTTGTCTGTAAGCCCAATTCTACCGTCACATGCATGCGTTCCGACAACTCAGCCAAATATTCGATGGTTTCATCGGGTAAACAGTCTGGCCGTGTTCCGATATTGATTCCTACTACACCTGGCTCGTTGATAGCCTGCTCATAACGTTCCCGAATCACTTCCACCTTTTCATGGGTGTTGGTAAAGTTTTGGAAATAAACTAGATACTTTTTAACATCTGGCCATTTGCGGTGCATAAAGTCAATTTCCTTATAAAATTGCTCACGGATAGGGGCATCCGGTGCCACAATGGCATCTCCAGAACCTGAAACCGTACAAAAAGTACAACCACCATGAGCTACAGTTCCATCACGATTTGGACAGTCAAATCCCGCATCAATAGGAACTTTGAAAGTCTTTTCTCCAAAAAGTTTTCGATAATAATCATTCAAGGTATTATAAGATTTCATAACTTTCATTATAACAAAAAACACCTACAATCTCAAAAGCCTGACTTTCCTACAAATTCCCTTGTTTCTCATTTCCTTTAGCGTTTTTTTATGATACAATATGGGTATGATTTTAATGAAAATAGCATCTATTTTATTATTGATATTAACCTTGGTGGTTTGCTTTATTGTCACCAAGCTTTTTGGACTTAGGAAAATAGGATTTAATTTCGCGGATCTAGCTTTTCCACTTTTGGTATTTGAGTACTATCTGATTACTGCTAAAGCCTTTACCCACAACTTTCTACCGCGACTTGGAGTCGCACTTTCTCTCCTAGCAATCCTCCTTGTAATCTTTTTCCTTGTCAAAAAACGAAGTTTTTATTACCCTAAATTCATCAAATTCTTCTGGAGAGCCGGTTTTCTCCTTACCTTAATCATCTACATTGCTATGATTGTCGAATTGATGATGCTCCCATAAAAAACATTCCCTCAGACAGCTGTCTAAGGGAATATTTTTATCTTCATACTTACTTTCTAAGCTCTACCAAGATACTTTTTCTTATTTCCTAAATGTTAAGGCGTAGAATTTGCCATCCCAAAGAAGTTTCATTTCCTTTTCCTTAACTTCGCTTGGAACAGCATTCTCAATTTCACTCAAATCAACAGTAGCATCTTTGAAATAATCCTTACTAAAATGATTTTTCTTATATTGCTGATCCACATAGTCAGCCGTCTCATCTGCGATTAAAATTTTTGTTCCTGGCTTCGCCACTCGTAGCATTTCCTGCATAGCCTTGGCCTTATCATTGAAAAAATTGATTCCGCCAATATGGTAGACAATGTCAAAACTATTATCCGCAAAGGGTAGATCCTCCGCGCAAGCATGGAAAAGTTGCAGATTGGTCTTTTTAGCGCAAGATTTCTGGCATTTTTTTAGCATACTGATAGAAATATCCACCCCTACAAAGTCTAAACTTTTCAGGTCAACTGTATCAGGAATATAACGTAGGTCTTGGCCAGTCCCGATAGAGACATAAAGAACAGATAAATTATCTTTCCATTCTATTTCCTCCATCAGATCCCTTCTCAACTTATCAATTGCTTTGCCGTGGAGAAGTGGTCCTATCCATTTCTCACTCATATCGTACCAGCGAGCCATACGGTTATACATGGTCATGTATTTAGCATTATCTCCAGATAGATAATCAGGATTAAGAGACAGATAGATAGCCCCTTCTTTTTGAAAATTTTCCACCTCTAAACCTGCCTTCAATTTATCTTGTAATCTTGTTTCAATCATATGCAACATCTCCTTTTCTATTTGTCACCTATTATAGAGGAATTCATCGCAAAAACAATAGCTTTTCAGTAAGTGGCAACTATCCACTTGTATCCGGTAGTAGAACCAGGGTTAGTTACAAAAAAAACAAGTGCCAATTTCCATTGACACTTGTTTCTACTTTTAAACTGTGTTGCAACATTTCGTGAAAGATACCGTTTAAAAAACTTAATCTTCTTTTTTGCGTCTTGCCAAGAATCCTGTTCCCAATCCAAGAAGTGCGATCCCAGCTACTAGAGCCGCTTGGTTAGACTCGCTTCCTGTATTAGGTAATTCCCCACCTTTTTTAGGCTTACCTGGTTCATTTGGTTTACCAGGTGTTGGTTTTTCAGGAGTGTGCGTATTTGTAATGTTGTAACCTTCTACTGAAGCTGTATAATCATCTGGAACATTCACTTCTTCAACAGTGTAGGCAATCTCCTTACCTTCTTGATAACGATCAAGACCTGTAAACTCATAAGTCCAGCCACTTGTTTCTGACACTGTAGCTGTCTGACCAGTTTCCTTACCATCTGCAAGAAGTTTTACGGTGATAGATGCTGGACGGATGCCATCTTTGTTATCTTCATCTTTCCAGATCTTATGACCTTTTACAGCTGTTTTTTCTGGAGTATGTTCGTTGGTAATGGTGTACTTGCCATCCTTATCTGTAGTGATGGTTGCTTTGTATTCTGTCATAGCAGTTTCTTTGACAGTATACTTGATTTCTTTACCATTCTCATACTTAGGAAGTTTTTTAGATTCGAACTTCCAGCCAGTTTTTTCTGAAACTTCAATTTCTTGAACAACCTTGTCGCCGTTAAGAATTTGAACTTTCACAGATGTTGTACGTTTACCGTCTTGGTTGTTGTTATCTTTCCACACCTTAGTTCCTGAAAGAACAACTGTTTCTGGGTTATAGGTGTTTGTCACTACTTGACCAGTCACAGAGGCTTCGTAACCAGCTGGTACATCCACTTCCTTGATAGAGTAAGTGATTTCTTTACCAGCTTCGTACTGTGGAAGATTTGTGAAGGATGCTACCCAAATGTTAGCGTCCGTCTTATCCTTAGCTGTCAAGGTTAATTTCTTACCTTCAACAGCTACTGGATCTGCATCTCCTACTTTTTTATAAAGTTGAACCGTTACGGACTCAGGACGTTTACCATCTTGGTTGTTCGCGTCGTTCCATACTTTTGTTACCTTGTAGTCGATTTCTTTAGGAGCATATTTGTTTGTGATGGTAAAGTCTGTAATAGTCGCTTCGTATTCTGCTACGGCTTCTTCTGTTACAGTGTATTTGATTTCTTTACCAGCTTTATATTTTGCTAATTTTTCGAATGTAGCAGCCCATGTTCCATCTGCAGCAGCCTGAATTTCTTTCGAATCAACTTTCTTACCGTCTGCTAAAAGATTGATTGTAATCTTAGTTGGACGTTTGCCATCTTGGTTATTAGCGTCATCCCAGTTCTTAGTTGCTTTTACATCAACTGTTTCTGGTGAATAGCTATTTGTGATGGCGAATCCAGATGCAGCATCACCAGTAATTTCAGAAGTGTAACCAGCAACAGTTACTTCTACTACCGTGTACTGGATAGGTGTTCCGCCTTTATCAGCATCAATGTCTTTGAAGCTTCCAGCCCAACCATTTGCTTCAGTCAATTCAAGTGTTTTACCAGTATCTTGACCATCTGCAAGCAATTTAACTGTGACAGAAGATGGGCGTTTACCATCTTGGTTGTTCTCGTCCTTCCATACTTTCTTCACAGGAACTTCCGTTTTTGCTGGAGTGTAAGTATTCTCGAAAGCTTTTTCATCATCGTAAGAAACAGTTGCTTCAAGTGCACCTTTACCCTTGTCCGCTACAGTAACTGTAGCCGTAACAGTTTTAGTGTCGTACTTGATGCCTGTATCACTGCCAGCTTTTTCAGCAATTTTAAAGGTATAAGTCCCTGCTTTGTCGAATTCCAATTCTGAGAAAGCAATGTTTCCGTCTTTGTCATTCTTCACAGTTTCTTTCACCTTACCATCTTGGTCTGTTAAAGTGAATTCAAACTCTTCAGCCTTCAACTCACGTCCTGTAAGTTTTTTATTAGCTTTAATCTTAGCTTTAGCTTTGCTACGTTTATTTGTAACTGTTTTGATAGCTCCATCTTGTCCAACAGTCATCTCAAATGGAGTAGGATTTAACTCATATCCCTCAGGAGCCTCAATCTCGGTTACTGTAAAGTTCCCTTTCTTGATATCACTTTCTGAGTAAATAGATGACTCAGCAATTCCGTCATCATTTGTCGTTACAATTTCTTCTTTAGCCGTAGCTCCTGCCGGAGGAGTAATCTTGAATTTTGCTCCTTTTAGACGGTCATGAGTCAGCTCGTCGACCTTGTAAAGAATGATACGGTAACCTGTTTCCAACTGAATTGTACCGCCAGAAGCAACGACTGAGTTTCCGATTTGCTTAACGACTGTCTTATTACTATAGTCGTCATATGTTAGAATCTGGTCATCACCCTTCATTTCAGCATTGTTTTGGACTTGTGTGCCATCAGCTGGAGCACTTGTTTTATAATTAATTCGAAATGCTGCTGGTTTACCGTTCTTCGCAAGAATTGAAGATGCATTGTTAATTGTTAAAGTAAATTCTGTGTAAGAATCATTCCATTTTACTTGGTAATCCTTACCAGCTTCTAAGACAACCTCATCTTTAAAGTAATAATATTGATCATACCAACCTGCCGTGACGCTAAATGTTTCAGGAATCATCTGCATTGGCGAAGCGTTTGGATCTACCCAGTCATGAATTTCAATTTTATTATAGGCTGCTTGTTTCGGATTAACACGAACATACCAGCTGTGTAAGTATTTTCCACTCTTATTTAGAGCCTTGGATGTCCAATCCTCTTTGTAAATCAAACCATGATATTTATTGAAATTAGCTCGACCGATTCCTTCAGAATAATCAGCCGTATCACCTTTTTTAACCTTGATTTGATGGGTGATTTCATTTATGGTTTCCGTCTTATCAAAACGGAGCGTTTCATTGCTTAATTCATTTTTAGAACTAAAACCAACAAAGAAATTTCCTTTAACGTTTTGGACTTGATAGCCACCTTTTTTCTCAAGATAGGTTTTCAGATTTTTTAATGTAATAGTCGCCTTACCACCATTATTATCCCCGTTTGATACAATTTGAGTTTCTCCGATAACGAGATCTGTTTCCTTATCTTTTAAATCAAAAGTTTCATTTCTAACAGTTAAAGGGCTCGGAACAGTAAAGGTAAAGGTATCACCGTCCTCTAATTTACCATCATAGGCGCTCAAATCGTAATCAACAGTGAATTTATAATTTGAATAGTTATGATGTTCAGGAGAAAGTGTATAAACACCATTCGCATCTGGTTTTATAAACTTACCATTATCAACCTCCCAAATTCCAATATTACTGATAACGTTCTTCAGTTCCTTTGCTTGAACTGAATTTGGAGCAAAGATTATCCCTAGCAAACAGGCCAGAGAAGTTAGGATGGGTAACCAAAATTTCTTGTTCTTCATAATCTTCCTTTCTAAATTACCGAAAACATTAAAACGACAAACTATGATTATAAAACCTCAACACTCATCTCCTTTCGAATTCGTTGAAATCCATGAGGGTTATTGAATACGTTACATCATATTAACATGTTTCATAACTATATGTGAATGCATTATTTATCATATTTGTTCTATTTTTAATATAGAAACCTCCTTTAATTTCATTATAAAACAAAATTAACTTTTTTTGTAATATTATGAGGTTATTGCCTTTTGAAAATATTGACACAGTGTAAAATTACTGCCATAAAAACTAATTCTTTCATCAGACTGAAGTTTCTTTAAGTATAGTGTACACTTACGAACAACTTCTCTTTTAAACAAACAGAAAGAAACATTGCACAAAACATTCCATTTATTTATAAGTTTGATGCATCTTAATAATTATCCAAACTATTTTATATAAGTAAAACTCAGAAGAAATCTAGCAATAGTCATATCCCATCCTGATAAATAGTTTAATTTAGCATATTTCATTATTCTGAACCATAAAAAAAGACCAGGGGGTTATCCCTGATCTTTCTTTACTGTACTTATTGGCTACTAAATGAGATTAGTCTTCTTTTCTTCGTTTAGTTGCTACAAGACCTGCACCTAAAGCTAGAAGAGCTAAACCTGCTGCTAATGCAGCTTGTCCAGATTCACTTCCAGTGTTTGGTAGGTTAGGATTTTCTGGTTCAGTTTGGTCCGTTACTACTAACTTACCATCCTTAAACTCAACCTGATTTCCACTAGCATTTACCACTGTTACAGTTCCGTCGTAGTTAACTTGGAATGTAATATCTGTTACTGCTAAGTATCCAGTTGGAGCGGCCTCTTCATGGAAAGTATATACTCCTGGAGTCAAATCAAGTACATGTGATTGATTGGCCTTTGAAGTCCATTCAGCCACAGGACTACCTGCAACTTTTTCTCCACGGAAAATTTGGATTTTTGCGCCCGCGATTTCTTCACCTGCTAGATTTACCTTGCTGAAGGTAATCTTACGTGGTAGGTCGTCGTCTTTGTCGGTTACAGTTACAGTTGAACCGTTTGTGGCAACTTTGTTTTCTTCACCCTTAGAGTCTTTTTCTCCAACATTTGTCACTTCCACTGTGCCGTCGTGTTTGACTTGGAAAGTGATGTCCGTTACTTTGAGGTAACCTGTTGGGGCTGCTTCCTCATGGAAGGTGTAAGTACCTGGTGCCAAGTTGAGATCTTTAGACTTACCAGCTTCTGAAGTCCAGCTTTCTACAGCTGTACCTTCTGCCTTATCGCCCTTATAGATCTTGATTTGAGCGCCTGCGATTTCCGTACCACCAAGGCTAACCTTACTGAAGGTAATCTTACGTGGGAGGTCATCGTCTTTATCGGTTACAGTTACAGTTGAACCGTTTGTGGCAACTTTGTTTTCTTCACCCTTAGAGTCTTTCTCACCAACGTTTGTCACTTCCACTGTGCCATCAAGTTTGACTTGGAAAGTGATGTCCGTTACTTTGAGGTAACCTGTTGGAGCTGCTTCCTCATGGAAAGTGTATGTAC